>NZ_DKIK01000104.1:0-14875 GCF_002454215.1 Acinetobacter sp. UBA6720 | reverse complement strand
GTTTTATTTTTCAGCAAAACATAGCCCAATATACGTGTCAGATAAGTGGTGGCTGCAACCAATAAAATTGCAACAAGAGTCGTGCTGTGAATCATAGCTCATCCTCCTGAATAAATATGAAAGCAGAGGCGATGCCACAGATTGCACCAATAGGCACATACCAACCCGTCGGTAAATATAAATAAGCAATCGCTGCACTAATGAGACTAACCAGCCAAGGGCGTGCGGCGCTGAAGCCTTTCCACATGCCACGCAATAAAACCAGAAATACCGCAGCAAAGGCCATATCAAAACCGTAACTATGTACATCTCCAAGTAAAGGACCAAGAATGGCACCTAAACTGGTAAAACTGACCCACATCAAGTACAGAGCAAAACAGATGCCTGCGTAGTAAAACATGCTAAAGGCCTGTTGTAGCCCAAATCTTTTCTTTTGTTCTGCATCGGCAAGAGCTGCTGCCCAACTTTCATCACACATGAAAAACAGAGCAGGGAAAACCTGTCGATTGGGTAAATGGCGTAAATAGGGCACGAGACTTGCACCCATGAGTAAATGACGGCTGTTGACTAGAAAAGTAATGAAAATTAAAACGAGAAAATTTGGTGGGTTGGTCCAGACCTCCAGCACAGCAAATTCGGAACCGCCCGCAAAGTTTAGGCCAGTAAAGAGTGGGACTTCTAAATGGCTAAAGCCCTTTTGAGTGGCTTGTGTTCCCAAGACCAAAGCAAAAGGAATAATACCCAGCAGCATCGGGATAGACGTTTTAATTCCACGTTCAAACTCGACATAATCGCTGGAATTATTAAGTTCCTGAGTCGTATTTCTAAGGGAGAGCATTTTAAATCGCCTATACGTGCTATGTTTTGGTGCGGTAGGTGAATAATTTTAGGGTTTTTCCGAAGATATTTTTTACTTTATTTAGCTTAATATTAGGGTTGTTTAGCATAATATGCTGTAATTGGTTAAATATGAGCAAAATTATGCTTTAGGGATGGAATTTATGGACCAAACAGATAAGCGCATATTACAAGTACTACAAGTCGATGGAAAACTTCAAAATAATGAGTTGGCTCAGCGCATTGGACTATCTGCCTCACCGTGTTTAAGACGAGTAAAACAGCTAGAAGAAGATGGGATTATTCGGGCTTATGTGGCGTTGGTTGATCCTGCCAAGGTGAATTTGCGATTGACCGTATTTGCACGGATTTGGCTCAAAAGTCAGGATCCGCAAACTGTGAACCAATTTGTCGAGTCGATTCGTGAAGTTCCAGAAGTGGTTGAATGCCATTTAATGGCAGGGGATTGTGATTTCTTTTTACGTATTGTAGTTGCAGATTTGGATGCCTATCGACAGTTTCAAATTCACCGTCTGAATAAAATTCCCAATATACAAAGTATAAAAACAGAAATTCCGTTGCAAAATATTAAACAAACGACTGAGTTACCCTTAGCTTAACGGGTTTAGTCGTGATGTATATTATCCAAGTTGAGTGCAAGCGCGATTAGAAACCTGTTCTGCAAATCAAAGGCGATTTTCCGCTTGGCAAACTTGATCACTACTCTGTGGGCTTCTACGTGAAAGGATGAGTTGTGAGTTAAGTTTATAGCTCAATCGTTTTGACTACGCTGTCTACGGAATATTGTCCCCATGCGGAGAGCTGTTCAATAAAGTCATTCAATTGTCTTTGATGAAAGTGGCAGGTCAGCATATAGCATGCGGAGCCACAAACTTTATATGCATATTCAATTTGATCAAACTGTGCTAAAAAAGTTTCAAACTGTCCAAATTGATTATTTTCCATCATGATTCGAATAAATTGGGTCGTCTCATAATTTAAATCAACCGTATATTTTTGAATGAGACCTTCGTTTTGCATTTTTGCAATACGATTTCCCACCGCTTGACCTGTGCGATGAACCAATTCACCAATGTCTTTATGACTTAATCGTGAGTCATTTTTAAGAATCTTTAAGATTTTTAAGTCAATTGGATCTTGATTTGCCAGCATAGATGATCGTTCTTTCACTCTGAAAACATTTATAGATACATTCTTTCATATTCAACTGCAAGAGCCGGTTTATTTTACTTATTCTATGGCATTGATACATCAGACTGAAATGAAGATGAGAGGGTGATTTAAATGAATAAAACAGCACTAGTTATTATTGATGTTCAAAATGATTATTTTCCACAAGCTAAAATGGCGCTATATCAGGCTGAGCTAGCATTAAAGCAGATTAATCTTCTAGAAGACGCATTTTTGAAAAATAAACAGCCAATTATCTATATTCAGCATATTTTTAATCAACCTAATGCCCCATTTTTTGAAGCGGGCACGTTTGGTGTTGAATTACATTCAGGCTTGCAACTGACAGCAGACTCAATCGTGGTTGAAAAACATTATCCGAATAGTTTTTTTGAAACCAATCTAAAGACGGTGTTGGATCAGTTTGGTGTTGAAAAATTAGTGATTAGCGGCATGATGACGCATATGTGTGTAGATGCAACTTCCCGTGCTGCCGCGGAGTTTGGCTATGATCCAGTGGTTATTGCAGATGCAACAGCAACACGTGATTTGAGTTATGCCAATAAAACTGTGCAAGCAGAGGCTGTACAGACTGCATGTTTAGCAGCATTTCAAATGTTTTCGACGGTGCTGTCAGTAGATGAGTATTTAAACTCATAATTCTTAGATTTGAGTTGCTATGTTGAGGCAAAAGTACACAAGTGATTGGACGTGTACTTTTGCATTGACAACTTACTCTTCGTTTAAAAAGCCTTCTTTAATTTCTTTAGGCAGATCTGCATGCCACCATGCATAAATACTGGCTTTAATTTCTTCATCTTCTTCCGGATCATTTAACGGTTCATCGTCTTCGCGGACAAGCTCGTCGCCGTCGAACTTAAACCAAAACTCCCACGGATCATCATCGCCACAGCCCCATGCTTGTGTGTGAATGTCTGGAAGCAAGGCTTTCAAGAAGAATAAAATAGCTTCAATGAATTCATCGCCTGCTGAGCCATGAACAAAATGGGCAACTGAATAGCCTGCAATAGTGCCTAATGACTCAGGACCCAGATCAAACTCGATGTTATCAATTGTATTTAAAATATCTTCAGCCAGTTCAACACCATGTTCAGGGTTAATGTCACAGGTTAAAGTCGTAAATTGGCCTGCATCACCACGATGTTCTTGGAACAGCCGGTCTAATTTTGCCATGATTTGAGCATTTGCATGCTTGTAATATAAGTTGCTGTGCAATTCCATCAAACGTTCCCCAAGTGAAAATAGTGTGATTAAAATGGTCTATATAATGTGGTGTTGTATTTATTCTTGCTGTTGAATTGAGCAGGAGTATAAAATAACTTGCTTTTTTCGCAAGCAGTCTGTTAATGGGAAATAAAATATAAAACAATGTTTTAAATGATTTTTTTCAATATGTGACATGCTTCGGTATAGTCAGCAGTCGTTTGAGTTGCGATTTTGAGATGATTTAAAATCTAGCTAAGAATGAATGATTCAAAAGCAACAGATTTTATAGCGCGCTGGTTGTTAAAGTTGAAACGATAAATTAAATTTTCCGAAATTGTCTAATGCACAGCACATTGTATCGTGATAGACTAAGAGAAATCGGGTGTGCCCCGATTTTTTTATGCGGATTCGTTCCGCGCTGACAAGATTTTAGGTTTACAACATGCCCATTTCAGAGACATGGTTATTACCTGATGGTGTAGCTGATGTACTGCCAGAACAGGCGCAAGTGATTGAAACTTTGCGTCGTCAAGCATTAGATTTCCTCGCAACACGAGGTTATCAGTTGGTGTACACGCCATTCATTGAATATATCGAATCGTTATCTTCTCTTTCAGAATCGAATCAAGATTTAGACTTAGCCACCTTTAAAGTCATTGACCAGTTATCTGGTCGTTTGCTTGGTGTGCGTGCCGATATGACACCACAAGTGGCTCGTATTGATGCGCATGTACATCCAGTTGAAGGCGTTGCTCGCTATTGCTATGCAGGAACAGTCCTACATACCAAACCACAAGGCTTTAATACCACACGTGCGCCTTTACAATTAGGTGCTGAGTTATTTGGTTCAGATAGCATTGATGCTGATGTTGAACTGATCGACGTGATGATTAGCTTACTTGCGAAAGCAGGCTTTGCAGATGGTATTCACTTGGACTTAGGTCATGTGGGCTTATTCCGTAGTTTGGTGAAAGTTGCAGGCTTAAACAAAGCAACTGAACGTCAACTCTCTGATTTATATCAACGTAAAGCATTGCCAGAGTTGGCTGAATTTACTCAAGATTTGAACTTTGGTGCAGACTTTTATACTTTAGGGCGTTATGCAAGTGACTTAGATGCTTTGCAAACGCATTTAAGTGCAGCAGTGATTGCCGATGCTGAGTTTAAGCAAGCTTTCGACGCATTAAAAACCACACAGTCTGAAATTCAAGCGCGTTGGCCAAACCTACAGATGGGTATTGATGTGGTTGAACTTCGTTCATATCACTACCATACGGGCTTAATGTATGCTGTTTATGCGCCTAATCGTGCTGCGCCATTGGCACAAGGTGGGCGTTATGACGGAATTGGCGAGCACTTTGGTCGTGCACGTCCAGCGACAGGTTTTAGTTGTGACTTGTATGCGCTTAGCGCAGGGCGTTTTCAGCAAAACAGTTTAGTTGTTGCGCCGAAAGGAACACAAACAGATTTGCTCCAAGCGATTGAACACACACGTGCCAAAGGCATGAGCGTGATTCAACTTTTGGGTCAGGATGATTTAACTACACTTCCATATGCGACGCACCAATTGGTGAATGTTGCAGGTCAATGGACTGTAGAACAGATTTAATCACTTCTTCAGGTCAGTTAAAGCCTGAAAAGTTCTTCAATTTTAACAGCATGATGCAATGAGGCTATTATGGGCAAGAATGTTGTGGTACTCGGTACCCAATGGGGCGACGAAGGTAAAGGTAAAATCGTCGACCTGCTCACAGATCAAGCGGCTGCGGTCGTTCGTTATCAAGGCGGACATAACGCAGGTCATACACTTGTCGTTGGTGGTAAGAAAACTGTATTACACCTCATTCCATCTGGTATTTTACGTGAAAACGTACTGTGCTTAATTGGTAATGGTGTTGTACTTTCTCCTGAAGCGCTCATCAAAGAGATGGACATTCTTGAAAAAGAAGGCGTGCCAGTTAAAGAACGTTTACGTATTTCACCAAACTGTCCATTGATTTTGCCAAACCATATCGCATTGGATCAAGCACGTGAAATTAAGCGTGGCAATGCAAAAATTGGTACAACAGGTCGTGGTATTGGCCCTGCGTATGAAGACAAAGTTGCACGCCGTGCAATTCGTGTTGCAGACTTGGTACGTGGTGGTGAGCATCTTAAAGCTCAACTGACTGAATTACTTGAATACCATAACTTCCAATTAACCCAATTCTACGGTGTAGAAGCAGTTCAATTAGAAGATGTGCTTGCGCTTTGTGATCAATGGCGTGAAGTGGTTGCACCACTCGTGATTGATGTTACAGGTGAGTTGCATAAATACCGTAAAAATGGTGACAATATCATGTTTGAAGGTGCTCAAGGCTCACTTCTTGATGTTGACCATGGTACATACCCGTATGTAACGTCTTCAAACACCACAGCTGGTGGCGTAAGCTCAGGTTCAGGTTTGGGTCCATTACACCTTGACTATGTATTAGGTATCACAAAAGCATACACGACACGTGTCGGTGCAGGCCCGTTCCCAACTGAGTTGGTTTACGATGCTGCAAATGACGTAGGTGACGCTATTGGTAAGCACTTAGGGACGATTGGTTCTGAGTTTGGTGCATCTACTGGTCGTCAACGTCGTTGTGGTTGGTTTGATGCGGAAATTTTACGCCGTTCTGTGGAAGTCAATTCACTTTCAGGTATTTGCTTAACTAAACTAGACGTTCTTGATGGTCTAGAAGAAGTGAAAATCTGTGTAGGTTATGAAGCTGCTGATTCTGGTTGTGTTGGTTCTTCTGATGCGTTGGCATTTGAAACTTTAAAACCAATTTATGAAACGATGCCAGGTTGGTCTGAGTCTACTTTTGGTGCGAAATCAGTAGATCAGTTACCACAAGCAGCAATCAACTACGTTAAACGCCTAGAGCAATTAATTGAATGTCCAATCGACATTATTTCTACTGGTCCAGACCGTGAAGAAACAATTATCTTGCGTCATCCGTTTGAAGCTTAAGCGCTAAACACCCATAAAAACCCTGCCTTTGTGCAGGGTTTTTTAATGGGTGCTACAGGAGAAAGTTAGGCATTAAGCTTATATTTAATATGGATATAAACAGTTGAACTACTATAGTTTTCCAGACTAAAGTTGCATGAATAAGCACGACATCATGTATAAGTGCTTGTTAGAATAAAATTCAAGATAAACAGATGAGCAGGCAGGATGCAAAAGAATATCGCAGGAACTATTTTTTACTCACTACTTTTTGCTATGGGTGGTGCGCCAACAATCGCGATGATGATTATTCAGGGGCAAACCACTGATCCTGATGTTATTTATAGTGCGCTGATTGGGCTGTCTGTGATTATTGCTTGTATTTTGGTGCCAATCATTCTTATTCAAAATGCATTTTTATTTGCTAAACGTAAAAGTCAAACGCTTGAAGAAAAAATTGAGCCATTAAGCCATCTATATTTGGGCTTAAATATTCTGTGTCTGGTCTATTGGCTTCTGATTCAGTTTCTGTAATAACTTTAAGTTTGGAGTCTGACATTTGTTGTGAATTTGGCTTTGTTGAATATGCATAGTGATGAAGCTGTTTTTACATAATTGCTATGATAAAACATGCTTATGATATTTAACACTTTAGATCTATTCATTATAATTCAACACATTATGTGAAGTGCTTTAAAATGGATGGAGTTAAGCCATAATGAAAAATAAAATATTAATGAGTCTGTGCGCAGCAACGGTGGTCACCATTTCTGGTTGTGCAACTTTTGCGGAGGTTGCAGGTGCGGATACAGCAACTTTAAATGCAGCAGCAACTCAAGGTTTTAACAAAACTGTAAATGAAGCAAAAACCAACAAAACTTTGGACACTTCATCGAGCACGTACAAGCGTATTTATGGTGTATTCAATCGCTTGAAGCCTTATGCTGATCAGATGAATCAAACAGGCACTCGATTTGACTGGCAGTTGGCTGTACTTAAGTCAAATCAAGTCAATGCTTATGTAGCGCCTGGTGGTAAGGTGGTGTTCTATACGGGTATTGTGGATAAGTTGAACCTTACTGATGCTGAAATTGCAGCAGTGATGGGACATGAGATGGTGCATGCTTTAGAAGAGCATTCAAAGAGTAAAGTTGGCGCACAAGCATTAACTGACTTGGCTTTGGGTATTGGTCTCAGTGCTGCTGGTGTGGGTCAAACTGGGACAGCTGCGGCGCAGTTAGGTAGTCAGATTGGTATTGGCCTGCCGTATTCGCGCAGCTTAGAAAGCCGCGCAGATGAGGGCGGTTTAATGTTGATGGCGCGTGCAGGTTATAACCCACAAGCGGCAATTAGCTTATGGGAGAAAATGAATAAGCTCGATGGGGCTGGTGGTTCTTCATTCCTTTCGACGCATCCATCAAATAGTCAGCGTATTGAAGCGATGCGTAAGAACTTAGCCGCTGCACAAGCAGTTTATAATCAAAGACGTTAATTTCTTTTTGAGCAAAAAAGGACGCTAAGGCGTCCTTTTTTAATATCAGTTTAGCATTTTAAAAAATCATAAATTATTTGTGACAGGTGAAGTAGTGATTCAAACATTACACTTATCACTCCAATAGAAGCAGTACAGATATAGTCTGAGTCATACAATAAAGCAGTGCTTTCTTGTATTACTCAGGGTGCTGGGTTTGGCTGTTGCTGATGAATGGCTTGAATACCTTGTAAAACCTCTTCTGATAAATCAATCTCAAAAGCTTGAATATTTTCTTTTAGTTGGTTTAAGTTTGTTGCGCCAATAATAGTACTGGTCACAAAGAACTGTTGTTTGATAAAGGCTAAAGCCAGTTGTGTAGGTGTTAAACCATGTTGTTCAGCCAGTTGAGCATACTGTTCCGTTGCCCATTCACTCTCAGGGTTGCTATAACGACTAAAGCGACTAAAAAGAGTTACTCTAGCATTCGCTGGGCGCGCGCCATTGCGGAATTTTCCCGTGAGGTAACCAAAAGCGAGTGGGGAGTAGGCGAGTAAACCAACGCCTTCATATTTCGCAATTTCAGACATCCCAATTTCGTAAGTGCGGTTGAGTAAGTTGTAAGGGTTTTGCACACTTACAAATTTAGACAGACCAAGTTGTTCTGCAATCTGTAAAAATTTCATGGTTCCCCATGGCGTTTCATTAGACAAACCAATATAACGGATACGACCTTTTTGAATTTCAGCTTCGAGCGCAAGTAAAGTTTCTTCTAGAGATGTTACGGTTTTGGTGCTGTGAGCTTCATCATTTTCATAGCCTAATTTGCCGAAAAAGTTGGTCGGACGTTGTGGCCAGTGTAATTGGTACAAATCAATATAATCGGTCTGTAAACGCTTTAGATTGTCATCTAGCGCAGAAGAAATGTCGTTGGCATTAAAACGGGTTTGTCCGTCACGAATATGACTGCCACCTTGAGATGGGCCAGCAATTTTAGAAGCTAAAAAAAGTTTGTCACGTCCCCCACGCTGTGCAATCCATTGTCCAATAATGACTTCCGTTGCGCCTTGCGTTTCAGGCTTGGGTGGAACTGGATACATTTCTGCAGTATCCCAAAAATTGATGCCTTGTGCTAAAGCATAGTCAAGTTGCTCAAAGGCTTCAGCTTGCGTATTTTGTTCACCAAAGGTCATGGTGCCGAGACAAATTTCAGGAACCAAAATGCCTGTATTGGCTAAGGGTTTAAATTGCATTCAACATTTCCTTTATGGACTGTGCTTTGGGGTCGAATAAGATTAAACAATTATCAACAGTAGGTTAAATCACTATTTTTACAAAGTTTGTCACGATTTTGTCAAAGCAGTTACGAATTGAAGGCATAAAAAAAGCAAATCCGAAGATCTGCTTTTGGCTGTATCAGCTACGAAGAATAAATTTTATTCTTCGTCATCATAATCTTCAGCATGGGCTTTGGATTCTTCTAAAGAGGCATCAAAAATTAAGATAGCTTTACCATCAGTCTCAATCATCCCTTGGTCTTCTAATGTTTTTAAAACACGACCAACCATCTCTCGCGAGCAACCAACGATGCGACCGATCTCTTGACGCGTAATACGGATTTGACGGCCATTAGGTAAGATCATTGCTTCTGGTTGAGCAGATAAGTCAATAAGACAACGTGCAATACGACCTGAAACATCAATAAATGCAAGGTCAGTGACTTTACGCGTGGTGTTTTTTAGACGACGCACAAGCTGTGCAAAAACTGCATAGCTGAGGTCTGGGTATTGTTTGCTCAATTCATGGAAGTTTTCATAAGTCACTTCAGCAATTTCACAAACGTCACGTGTACGTACTTCAGCAGTACGCTGTGAATTTGCTTCGAATAGACCCATTTCACCAAAAAAGTCACCCGCATTTAAATACGCAACAACAATTTCGCGTTCATCGTCTTCACGCAAAATAATAGAGACCGAACCTTTTAAAATCAAATATAACGATTTAGATTCTGAGCCAGCATCTACGATCGTTGTGCGCTTTGGATAACGATTAATATATGCGCGTTTTAATAGTGCTTTCACTGACTCTGGGAGTTGACCTGGAGACAGCGCATCAGTGCTTAATTGTGAAAAGCTTGAAGTCATGCTAACGGTTCCGAAAATGGATAAATTATAGATCGCACAGACCTAGAGTGAACTTGTCACACAGTCAGAGCTGAAATTCCTTATCAACTCAATTTATGGTAGTGTACAGGTACTTCGTCAATTTATAGCTTTTTTTAGGTAGTTGCAATGCAAACAACTGTTCATTGGTTAGAGAATGTTGCTTTCGAAGCAAAAACTCAAAGTGGTCACAGTGTCATCATGGATGGTTCACCCGAATATGGTGGTGAAAACCGTGGTCCAAGACCAATGGAATTGATCCTGACAGGACTCGGAGGTTGTGCTTCTTTTGACATCGTGACTATCCTTAAAAAATCACGTCAAGAAATAACGGATGTTCGCTGTGAACTCAAGGCAGAGCGTGCAGATAGCATCCCCGCAGTGTTCACAAAAATTCACTTACATTTCGTGATTACTGGTCATGCAGTGAAGGAAAAACAAGTCGCAAAAGCTGTGGAATTATCGGCAGAAAAGTACTGTTCTGCGAGCAAAATGTTGATGGATGGTGGCGTAGAAATCACCCATGATTTTGAGATTATTGAAGCAAATTAATCCCTGACTTTTAAGTCATTTGAGGCTGATCTGATGATCGGCCTTTTTCATGCTTCACGCTTTTGTTTTCATTCCGTAAACTGGTACACAGTTCGTTACATGGATAAATAGAAAAAAGAGTTGTTTGTTTGTCTAATAATTGATCAAATGATTCTAGGTTTAGCCCATTTAAATCTATCGGCCATTTCGCTTTGACAAAAAATGCAAGCTTATGCTTGAAAAATGTACATGGGGAACCCATATTATGATTAAGTTCTATTTGTTTGTTGTTAAGATAAACTAATGAAAAATAAAATAAAATGTAGAAAAGTTAATTAAATTTGAATTGAATTCTGAGTATTCGTTCCCATATATCCATCAAGTTCAAAATTTGTTGTGAGGAAAACAAGAATGCGATTTGAAAAATTCACAAACCGCTTACAGCAAGCTCTTTCAGATGCTCAATCACTTGCAATGGGGAAAGACCATACCGCAATTGAGGGAATTCATATTTTATCAACCTTGTTGGAAGAAACCTCAAATCTGAGTTTGTTGCAACAAGCAGGTGCTAATCTGCCTGAATTACAAGCCAAATTAAAGCAAGCCCTTGCTGATGCGCCAACTCTGTCGAATCCGACAGGTGATGTCAACCTCAGTGCAGACGCTGTCAAAGCATTGAATTTGGCAGATAGTTTTGCGCAAAAAGCAGGTGATGAGTTTTTATCTACTGATTGGGTAATACAAGCTTTAGCTGAAGTAGGTGCAACCAAAACCTTATTAAATAGTGTGGGTGTTAAACCAGACCACCTGCGCCAAGTCATTTTAAAAATTCGAGGTGATGAGAAAGTCATGAGCAACAATCATGAAGATCAACGCGATTCTCTGAATAAGTACACGATTGATTTAACTGAGCGTGCATTGGCAGGGAAATTAGATCCTGTTATTGGGCGTGATGATGAAATTCGTCGTACCATCCAAGTGTTGTCACGTCGTACTAAAAATAACCCAGTGTTGATTGGTGAACCTGGGGTGGGTAAAACTGCAATTGTAGAAGGTTTAGCTCAGCGAATTATTAACCGTGAAGTGCCTGAAAGTTTACAAGGTAAACGAGTTTTATCTTTGGACTTGGGGTCTTTGCTTGCTGGTGCTAAATACCGCGGCGAGTTTGAAGAGCGCTTAAAAGCAGTATTGAAAGATTTAGCAAAACAAGATGGTGAAGTCATTTTGTTTATTGATGAATTACACACACTGGTAGGCGCAGGTAAGGGCGAGGGCGCGATGGATGCAGGTAATATGCTAAAACCTGCTCTCGCACGTGGTGAGCTACGTTGTGTGGGTGCGACGACCTTAGACGAATATCGCCAATTCATTGAAAAAGATGCCGCATTAGAACGTCGCTTCCAAAAAGTCTTGGTCGATGAGCCGAGTGTAGAAGACACTATTGCGATTTTACGTGGCTTGAAAGAACGCTATGAAGTGCACCATGGTGTAAAAATTTTAGACTCTGCCATCATTGCAGCAGCGAAAATGTCACATCGTTACATCACCGACCGTCAATTGCCAGATAAAGCGATTGATTTGATTGATGAAGCGGCTTCTCGTATCAAAATGGAGCTAGATTCTAAGCCTGAAGCGTTGGATAAACTTGAACGCCGTTTAATTCAATTGAAACTGCAACTTGAAGCAGTGAAAAAAGATGAAGATGTTGGCAGCCGTGCGGAAGTTGTACATCTTGAAAAGCAAATTAGTGAAGTTCAACGTGAATACAATGACTTGGAAGAAGTCTGGAAAGCTGAGAAAACTTTAGTTGAAGGCACCAAACAAGTTCAGGCTGAATTGGATCAGGCCCGTATTGCGTTGCAAAAAGCACAGCGTGAAAATGACTTAGGCGAAATGTCTCGTCTTCAGTATGGTGTGATTCCAGAGTTGGAAAAACGCCTCAATGAAGAAGAAGTGGTGGAGGAGAAAGAGGAGCCGAAACTACTACGTAACAAAGTTACTGACAACGAAATTGCAGAAGTTGTTAGTGCTGCAACGGGTATTCCTGTGGCAAAAATGATGCAAGGTGAACGTGAGAAACTTCTCCATATGGAAGAGTTCTTGCATAATCGTGTCGTTGGGCAGAATGAGGCTGTGGTTGCAGTATCCAATGCGGTTCGTCGTTCGCGTGCTGGCTTATCTGATCCGAACCGACCGAGCGGCTCGTTCTTATTCTTGGGTCCAACGGGTGTTGGTAAAACAGAGTTGACTAAAGCACTGGCAAACTTCTTGTTTGATAGTGATGATGCCATGATTCGAATTGACATGTCTGAATTTATGGAAAAACACTCGGTCAGCCGTTTGGTGGGTGCGCCTCCAGGTTATGTGGGCTATGAAGAAGGTGGTGTCTTAACCGAAGCTGTACGCCGTAAACCGTATAGTGTGGTGTTATTTGATGAAGTGGAAAAGGCACATCCAGATGTGTTTAACATCTTGCTCCAGGTATTGGATGATGGTCGCTTAACAGATTCGCAAGGTCGTGTGGTTGACTTTAAAAATACTGTAATTGTGATGACATCTAATCTTGGTTCAAGTGATGTACGCGAGTTGGGTGATAATCCATCTGATGAAGAAGTGCGAGCAGTAGTCATGAATGCCGTGACGCAACATTTCCGTCCAGAGTTTATCAACCGTATTGATGAGTTGGTGGTGTTCCATTCACTCAAAAAAGCACAAATTCGAGGTATCGCAGATATCCAATTGGATCGTTTACGTGCTCGTTTGGTTGAAAAGGACATGCGTTTAACAGTCGATGATCATGCTTTTGATTTGTTGATTGATGCTGGTTTTGACCCTGTATATGGTGCGCGTCCACTGAAACGTGCCATCCAACAGCAAGTTGAGAATAGTTTGGCGCAAAAAATATTGTCTGGTGAATTTGTTGCTGGAGACAATATTGTTGTCACAGCGCAAGATGGTCAACTCAGCTTCGATAAAGTAAAAATGAATTAACCATTCAAATGATTAATTTTATTTGTTGAGATTAAAAAACCCAGCTTCGGCTGGGTTTTTTATGGCAGGATAGAAGTGTTAGAAGGTGACATTTTTAAGCATAAATGTGACGTAGGTTTTCACATTTATGTGATGAATATGGCATCTAAGTGCTTTATTTGCAAAATAATTATCTTTATTTAAAAATTGTCTTTATAATTTATTTTAATAAAAAGTAAATAAATTGAGATAGAGAAAATGAGTCAATTAAAGTGGGGTGTTGGGGGCGTATTGACGCTGGCTGTGGTCGCAGTTGGTGGTAATCTTTATGCAGATAAAAGTCTAAAGGATTATTATCAACAGGGCACTAAACAATCGAATAATTTGAATTTGCAGTATCAACAATTCCAAATGGGTGCTTTAAAAGGGAGTGCGAAATGGAGTGCCGAATTAGTACCAGATCCGTGTAAACCCAAAGACGTAGTTAAATTAAGTGGTCAAGATAATATTCAGCGTAGTTGGAATGGATATGCGATCCAGTCGGATATTAAAATTACTCAGGCATCAGGAGCACTCCAATCTTTGTTGAAGGAACCACTCAAAGTTGATACGAAAGTCAATTGGTTAGGCACCATGAATAGTGTATTGACTACACCAGTGATTACTCGCAATGAAGCTCAACTCCAGTCTAGATTAGATCCAATGACGTTGCGGTTTCGAGCAAAGCCGATAGAACAACAGCTTAAGATACTGGATTTACAGCTTGAAATTCCAAATTTCACGATTACCGAGCCCAATATGCATATGCAAATGGTGGGGTTAAAGCTAGTAACCAACCAAGGGCTCAATGGCGAATATCTTGAAGCAGGTGAAAGCAAAATCCAGATGGATCTGCTGAAAATGTCAGATCGAGATATCAATAAACCCATTAGTGCTGAAATTAAAAATTTTAGTCTAGAAACGCAAAGCAAATTGACGGATCGGGTTTTAAACACTGAGATGATGCTACGCTTAGATGAAATGAAAATGCCTGCCGCACCTGCAATTCAAAATCTACAGTTTAATTTTAATGTACTCGATGTGAATCGACAAAAAATGCAGGCGCTGTTTGATATTGTGGCGAAAAGTGAAAATAGTTGCTTAGCCAAAGAGACTGTGGAAAAAGATATGGAGCCTGCTTTATTAGCCGTGATCAATGAAGGTTTCCGCTTTGAATCCAAAGAGAGCCAGTTTGCTATCGGAGATGGTGTTGCTCAGGCGAATGTGACGGGGCGTATTATGCCGAGTCACCAATCGACTGTGATGGGAATGGTGAAAATGATGCCAAGTTTAATGGAATATAAAGCAGATGTTCAGTTTGATAAAAATATGATCTCGCGCATCATGAATAATTATCTGCAAAAAGGTGGGATAACGATGTCTGATCAAGAAGTTGAAAGCATGCTTTCGACAATGCAAAGTTCAGGTCAGGTGAAACGCGAAGGTAATACTATGAAAATGTCAGTTGAA
>NZ_DKIK01000182.1:0-18379 GCF_002454215.1 Acinetobacter sp. UBA6720 | reverse complement strand
TGTTTTGGGACTTATATTTTGTGAGAAATATAGCCATACATTTCTTTTCAGAATGGGCTGGGAGCATTGTACAGTATATATTTGATACGCCATGATGCTAAGAAGCTTGAGACAAAGCTTCTTTTTTTGATGGCATACTTGACCAATCAAAATGCCTTGTTTCCCATACATGACTATTTATACATCGTGAAATGAAGACGAAAACTACAAATGCCCAAACTAGAGCGTTTGCATTCTACATTTCATGCTGTTTCCAGATATAGAACATGAGACTTAAGACCTCATTTTCTATCACAATCTTGTTATTTTATTTTTACTAGGATTGAAAGAAACCGTTATTTTTTTCTGCTTATTTCCTTTGGGGCAAAATTAAATTAATTTTTTTTTGCATGTTTTTTATCCGCCACTCGTCTCTAGATATACAAACAAGGGATTTATATACGCTTGCTTGGTTAATGATTATCATTTACTTATTTTGGGTCGGGGCATGGGGCATTCATCAAAACTATTTAAACAGCAGGTGACATATTTAAGTCTCTGTATATCACTAGCCATTTCATCGACATTGGCTATGCAGTCTGTTTCAGCGGCACCACAAGTTGCTGAAATGAATTACCACATTCCACAGGGTAATTTGACCAGTGCGTTGAATTTGGTTGCGCAGAAAGCCAATGTGACTTTGTTACTCGACCCGAAAAAGACCAATCTGTTCCAAGCACCTGCTTTAAACGGAAAATACACAGCCGACGAAGCTTTCCAGCATTTATTAAAAGATACGCCTTTTAGTTTGCAAAAAAATGCGACAGGTTATTTGTTAAAAGAAGCTCCGACTACATCAAAGTCAGATACAGCACAAAATAAGGTCATTGCACAAGCATTGCCTGAGTCGCAAAGTACACAGGCTCTCGACGTGGAAAACCCAAACTCTGTTCATGTACAGCTCGAAGCCCTCAGTTTTAGTGGCGAAAAAGAACGAGATGAGCAAGGCTATGATGATGTCTATGATAAAAATATTTCGACCGTCTATGCAGGCAAAGATGCGATTGAGCGTTTTAAAGGGACGACGCCTTCAGATTTACTGAAAGGAATGTCGAATGTGTATAGTGGCGATGCTCGTAATAGTGGGGCTTTAGATCCGAATATCCGTGGGATGCAAGGGCAGGGACGTGTACCCGTCACGATTGATGGAACAGAACAGTCGATGACGGTCTGGCGTGGCTACAACGGTGCCAATAGTCGCAGTTATATTGATCCGAATTTGCTCAGCTCGATTCAAGTAGTGAAAGGTTCAGTTTTAGATCGTGATGTGAAAACGGGCATTGCTGGTGGGGTATCGGTTAAGACTTTAGAAGCGGATGATGTTGTACGTGAAGGACAGCGCTATGGTGCTGAAATTAAAGTAGAAGGCGCGACGAATACCACCAAAGCCCAAAAAATGCATTCTTATCATGGGCAAGATTATCGGGATGTCGCAGAATCTAAAGGTTGGGATAAGCTCGGTAGCTATAATGGTGAAGACCCATTGGGTCAAGTGACTCCAAAAACCAGCAGTGACAATAAACTCACACATTTAGAAGATCAGGCACTGCGTATTGCGGTGGCGACCAAACAAGATCAATTTGATTTGCTTGCAGCTTATGCCTATCGAGACCGTGGCAACTACTTTGCAGGAAAGCATAATAGTGACTTTTTTAAGCAGGGCGACCGTAGCAACATTGATTACAATACAGGGCTGGTACCTTATATGGCAACGGTCTGGCAACCAGGCAATGAGGTCACCAATACTTCTAATCGTATGGAATCTTGGCTGTTAAAGGGGAACTGGCGACCAAACGATGATCATGCGCTACAACTGACCTATCGAGATACCAACACCATTTATGGCGAAATTATGCCTTCGCGAATTATGTGGCAGACGCAGGACAATGTTCCACAGTGGCCTGTCAGCGAAGTAAGTACGAAAGCTTATAGTTTAAAATATAGATTTAACCCTGAAAATAGCCGTTGGCTTGATTTCAGTGCAAACTTATTTCAGACCGATACAGAATCACAAACCTATTCAGCAGGTGGTTTCGTGAACTGGATTTCAAAACGGGACTATGTTTGGGAAGCCAATGTTGACCGTGATGGAGATGGTGTTCGAGATAGAAGTCCAGGTGATGGTTTTACCATTCTTGACACCGCATTTACCGATGCCAAAACCACTCATAAGGGCGTGAGTCTCAGCAACAAGTTTAACTTTATGGATGCCTTAAGTTTAACTGTTGGAGCGGATTTAACGCGTGAAAAACTGACCACCAAAGATGAATATATCAACGATAGTCAGGGCACCTCTGCTTTTCGTATGTTGCCACGAGCAGGGCATCGTTCAGAAAATCAATATTGGTTTAACTTTGATTGGCAGGCGACGTCATGGCTGAACTTAACGGCAGGCGCCCGCTCGGTTTCGTATAGTTCTTTTGATGACTTTTTAAATGGCAATAAAGACAGCATTGCGGGTTTATCGGAAACCACACGGACCATTGGGCAGAAACTGTCTTATACGGAAAACGTCGATGTCTATACCCAAGAAATGTTTGATGAAATGGATCAAAATGGAGCTTTTGCTTATGATTGGGGGGGCGTTAATCTTGCGCTACGCAACCGTGCCAAACGTGCCATTGGAAAAGCCTACCAATTTAAAGGGGTACATTACTGGTATGCCGACGCAGATGGCAAGTTTCATGCAGAGAACAATCCATTCTTAAATGGAACAGTCGACTTAAGTCAAAAAGACTTGGCGCTCAATACCAATGGTCAGCCTGATGTCAGTTCTTCTGAAGTCACAGAGACTAACTCAACTGTGGTGAAAAAGAAAAAAGACCATAAAAATTGGGCACCTGCTGTTTCGGCAGCCATTACATTGAATCCGAACAACCGTTTTTATATTAACTATACTGAAGCCTATCGCATGCCGAGCATGTTTGAAACGACTTTAGGGTTTTCGGCATCACAGTCAGGTTATGATCTAAAACCCGAGCATGCGCACAACTTTGAACTGGCTTATGTATATAACATGAAGGATTTGTTTAACTTACAAAAAGGGCATGCAGACATCAAACTGGCATATTTTCATAATAAAACAGAAGATGTAATTGAACGTAATAACCAACTGAAATTTAGCAATATTGATAAACAGACAGTCGAAGGTTATGAGTTTTCAGGGCGTTTTGACAATGGTAAATACTTTACCGATATATCCTTGGTTTATAACTCAAAAAATGAAGTCTGCGATGAAAGTTCAGGTCTGCTTGCCAGTCTAGACGCCATGACTATGTCGGGTGTAGCAAAAACCTGTATCAATTATGGTTTCCCAACAGGTTATTTGGTCAATATGGCCTTACCAGAATACCAAGCGAACCTAACCCTCGGCACACGGTTATTGGATAACAAATTAGAGCTAGGCACACGTCTGAATTATTTTGAAGGCTATGACCATCCTTATATTGGAACTGAATTGGTGGCTTGGTTTAACGCACCTCTGCAATGGGATGACACGCTAACCGTCGATGCCTATGCACACTACCAACACAGTGAGCATTTAGGTCTGGATCTAATTGGTACCAACTTAACCAATCAATACTACTTAGATCCTTTAACCCGTTCTGCGGTTGCGGCTCCAGGTCGTGCCTTTAAATTGGCATTGAGCTATAAGTTTTAACTTGAAATAGAAGGTTATTACCTTGATTAATATATGAATATTCTAAAGCTAAATGTTTTGGAATATTCAAAGTAATACCGAAGGTTGGGCACTCTATATAGGCTGAACCTTCAGTAGAGAGTCCATGTATTCACATGTGGATGTATGGAAAATAACAAAACTGTATTCGTACAGTTTAATTGACAATTTACATAGCCCGATCTTTTTTATGCTTCACATCTAGAGAATTGAATCAAGCATAAATACAATCCAAATATGTAAATAATAATCATTAAGATTATCATTTAATTATTGATGATCTTAAATTCTAAATAAAAGGAAATGAACAAATGAAATTTAAGCAACTTACACTGGCAATGATTGCTTCATTGGGCGTAATGGGTTCTGCACAAGCAGCCTTGGTTTATGGTCAATCGGACACGACCAATTTGTTATTGGGCTCAGCGTATAACCTTTCTGGCACAGCAGCAGGGGGTGTCCAAGGTCAGTTATTGAACTTAAAAGCATCATTTGAAGATCATCTGGTTAGCTTTATTAATAATCCCAATTATGGTGGTACTTATGATCCTGCAACAGGCATCTATGGGTTGGCTGCAGGGATTGATTTGGCCAGTATTCCATTTCCACATACAGGTCTCGGTGTTTGGAAGTTCAAGAATGTAAGCCCCGCTGCAAGCAATGATGTTTGGTTTGGCGAATGGGCCAAAGAGGTGAAAGACAGTGCTGGAAACTATACAGGTGCTGCTGATGCTGCAACCCGTACAGTTTTCTATATTGGCAATAATACTGGCGCGTCAGTACCGAATGCAGGTACTGCAACCTATAGCGTGAGTGGCATTAACAATGGAAACAACTTGACTGCCACAGGTGCCAATACCTTTACAGCAAACTTCAATAATGCAACTTTGACGGGTCAATTAACAGGTACAGGAACGGTAAGTAGTCTACAAGTGAATGCTGATATTGATGCAAGTTCAGCAAGCTTCTATGGAACTGCCACTGCAAATGGTTCAATCGCAGGTGATGCATCGGGTCACTTCTTTGGTAACCAAGCGACAAATACTGGTTCTTTAGCAGGTATTGCCCAGTTTGATGACCGTAATTTAGATACGGCCTTTGGTGGTGTTCAGACTTCATATACTCCCTAATTGAAAGGCGTGAAAGACTTACTTCGGTAGGTCTTTCATATTTCTATGTTTTATCTTTTGAGTGTGAGTAATGAAAAAAAAATGGTTAATTGGCATATTCTTTTTAAGTCAACAACATATATATGCAGCAGATGACGACACTCAGTTGCGTTTGAACCAAGAATTACAACAACAGCAATTACAAATAGAACAACAGTTCAAACAGCAACAAAACATAGATTCTCATCCATTGCCGACGATGGTGATTGATGGGGAGGCCGTCCAAGTTCAGCCAAATGTGGAGGAGGTTGGACGTGCTTTATACATTGCAGTCATGCAAAAACAGTGGCAGGCTGCTCAGATTTATTTAAATCGCTATTTAAATTTTAAAGATCATGACCTGTCTTTGGCTTATTTTGCGCAAGCCTCACTGGCAAGAGTACAAGGTCAGGCGCAACAAGCTGAGCACCTATTTCAGCAGGCCTTAGAATTGCAGCCTGAGAATATGATGATTCGTTTGGAATTGGCAAGATTATGGACAGAACAACAAAAAAATAAAGAAGCTAAACAGTTGTTTGAACAGGTGAAGCAGCATTTAGTCGGTGCGAATGATCAAATTAGTCACAATATTAATCACAGCATCGACATGTATTTAAAAACTTTGAATCAACGCGATACATGGCAAGGCAATGTAGCTTTGGGGATACGTCATGCAACCAATATTAATAATTCTTCCGAGCGTTATACACTGGTACCCACCATTGTCGGGGTGGATGCAAATGGTGAATATATTATTCGGGACTTAAAGCAAGGTACTCCAGATCCGATTGATGCAAGTGCATTCGACTATGAAACAGTCATCAGTAAACGCTGGTCATTTGTAGGACAGCATGGATTTGCATTCAAGGCGCTGGGTTATGGAAAAAGTTATCAAAAGCAAAGTGACTATAATGAAACCACGCTCAATTTTAATGCGGGCTATAGTTTTCAAAACCCACGTAATCAAATTTTAGTTGCACCTGTGTTTGAACATCGGCGCTATGCTAATGATACTTTGTCAAATGCTTATGGTATGCGGGCAGAGTGGATGCGTTTTATCGGGCAGGATAAAGCCTTAAAACTGGAAGCAGAAATTGAAGATGTCGATCATATTTTATATGAAAAACAGAGTGGCATTGAAAAGTCGATATTTGTGACCTTTTGGAAAGTTCTACCACAGCAGTGGACGTTGTTTTCAGGATTAGACTATGTCGATCACAATACTGAGGAGCAGTATTTTGCAGCTTATGAACAACAAGGTGTTCGCTTTGGGTTGAGTAAACCGATCCTAGATGGAATCAACTTGACTGTGTTTAGCTCTTTACGTTGGAGACAGTACGATCAATATGTCAACGGTTTTGGTTTTGATACCCGACGTCATGATTTTGAACAGAATTATACAGCGGTACTGCAAATGCCGAAATTCACACTATATGGCCTGACCCCCAATTTAACCTACAACTATAACCAAAATAAAAGCAATGTAGACTGGTTATATAGCAATGATAAGCAAAGTTTAAGCTTAAAGTTTGAGTACAAATTTTAAATTAAGAGGCTTTCATTTTGACGTAGGTCACATAGTTTCCGATTTGAAAAAACTCAAGCTGAGGGTACTGTAACTGGATCAATTGCAGTGTTCCAAGCAAGTCTTGTTGAGGGTTAATAATCCCCGTCACTTTAATTTGGCTGAGTTCTTTTTCATTAAAAATCATGTAGCCACTATGGTAAGCATTTAAGCGATTGAGAAGGTCAGGTAAAGCCAGTTCATTGGCCTGAATTTGTTGCATTTGCCATGAAGTTTTGAACATTTGTGTATCAAAGACTTCAATTTTTCCAAGGCCATGAGCGTCAACTTGTATCCGTTGGCCTTCTGAAACAATTAAAGGCTTAGCCTGAGCAGTCAGATTAGCACGGGCTTGAACACGTGAATGCAACATATTCAGTGCACTTGTATCGGTATATTGGTTGACAATAAAACGTGTACCAAGTGCTTGATAGTCAGCTTGTTTTGTATGGACGATAAAAGGCCGAGCAGGGTTCTTAGCGACATCAATATAGATATCACCTTGGATCAATTCGATTCGTCTTTGCCCAGTGGTGTAATCCACTTTTATGGCTGATTTAGGCGCGAGGCTCAGCATTGAGCCATCATCGAGTACAATATTCTTCACTTCACTGGTTGCAGTTTTATAGTCTGCAAAATAATAAGAAAAGGGAATATAAGTAAAACTCAAATAACCAAGACAACTGATGGCCATCAGTGAGAAAACAGCCTGATTAAACAATGAGATAACTTTTTGTTGTTCATGCTCAATGGCTTGAAAGGTTTGTTCTACAGTTTCACCATGTAGGTTTTGCTGGCGTGATAGGTTCTGCATTTCAAGATCAAAGTCTCGAAATTCTTCAAAATAGGGCAGATATTGCGGATGATTTCTTTGCCAAGCCTGAAACTCTTGCTGAACTTGTGCACGCTCAGTTGGGTTGTCACAGTTGAGTCGAATCACCCAAAGGGCAATTTCTTTACGAATATGCCGAGCGTCTTTCATTCTTCGCATTCTGCGTGCATTTTATGGCGTAGCTCATAACAGAGACTGAGTCCATCGGCTAAATAGCCTTGTATGCTACGTAGTGATTTTCCTGTTAATTCAGCAATCTCAGTTTGGCTATAGCCTTCAATATAATAAAGAATAAAGGACTGGCGCACTTTAGCGGTGGTTTTACCTAAGGCAACCGATAGAAAATCCAGAATTTGTATGGTGTTTTCAATAGTGTTGTCTTGAATTAGCTCTTGTCCTAATTGAGCTTCATCGTAGAGATTTTTTAAGTAATTGGTTTCAATTACATTACGTCGATGCTGATCAATCAAAACGTGTTTTGCAATATTGATGAGATAGGCTTTGGGTTCTTGGATCGAAGCCAACTTATGTTTGGCTTGGATTAAACGCACAAAAGTATCTTGCACAATATCGGCAGCATTAAAGGGATGTCGAATGCGATATCTGAGCCATTGAATTAACCAGTCATGGTGCTGAAGATAAAGTTCACCAATTAACTGTTGCTGTGCTTTGGAAGAGGTGGAAGGAGACATAATACTTCCCCAAGGGTTTAAATGATATTGATTATCATTTATGATGTGTCCAAATGCAATAGTGCGTAAAGTAAAAAAGACGATTTTTCAGTACAGAGAAGAAAGTTAAATTATTTTTGCGTATTTTGAACTTTTTGTTCGTCTATATGTATAAGTCCAGTTTTACAGTTTAGAAAAATCATCAATCTCAAGAGATCCGAAAGCGTGATTCGAGTTGTTGGGAAATTCTGAAAAGAACAAACGTGGAAATCAGTACAAACAGGAACCATAGGATTTAAACGTGACCACCAGTATGAACCAGCAGCTAGAAACAAGTCTGTCACAGCGTCTAAAAACGGAAACTTCGACAGAACATGATCGAATGGAACAGTTAATGGCACAAGCAAAAGTCTTTGAAAACCAAAGTAACTATGCGCGCTTTACTTTATCTCAATATTATTTCCAGAAAGATGTTGAACACTTATATGCACATCCTGAAGTGGTACGTATTATCCCAGACTTAGATGTGCGTGGTCGTTCAGATGCTGCGCTGTTGGACTTAAAAGATCTAGGGTTAGCACCTCAATCCAGTAGCATTGCAACAGATCATGTCAGCTTTCCTCAAGCTTTGGGCTGGATCTATGTGTCTGAAGGTTCGACTTTAGGTGCAGCATTTTTATTTAAAGCTGCGCAGAGCCAGTTTGGTTTTAGCGCTGACTTTGCTGCGCGTAATTTAGCTGCTTATCCAGAGGGGCGTGCTGTGGTCTGGAAACGTTTTAAGCAGGCTATGGATGATGCCAACTTCAGTCAAGAGCAGCAAGATCAGGTTATTGAGGGCGCGATGCAAGGCTTTTCTCGCTTTGGTCAATTGTTAGCAGACTTAGAACAATTGAAGTAAGAGGCAGACATGCAAAATACCGAGTTAAGTTCAATATCCAAACCTAAGGATGACTCAGATTCAAATCTTGCAAAATCAATTTGGGTACGTTGGGTGTGTATTGGGCTTGCTTGGGTCTGTTTGGCTATAGGCACATTAGGAATCATTATTCCTGGTTTACCTACTTTTGATTTTTATTTTTTAGCCACTATTTTTGCCGCTAAAGGTTCGGCGCGTTTACATCGTTGGATTGTACAGAATCGGGTTATTGGTCCCATTTTACAACAATGGAAAGAACATAAAACCTTACCGACAAAAGCGAAAATACTTTCTTTGTTGAGTATGAGTCTTGCTGCTGGACTTATGCTTTGGAAAGTACCACATCCTTATTTTGTCGGTATTGCAATTATTATTATGATCGCTGTGCAAATTTGGATTTGGTGGAAAAAATAATCATAAAATCAATAAGTGTAGAAAACTATCAGCACGCTATTCATGTGCTGATAGGGTATGAAGAACCCAAATTTTAATAAAAACAATCAGTTTTTAAATCTATAAAAAAGATGAATGTTTATTTTTATCTGCTTGAGTAAATTTTATTTTTCTAAGAGAAGAGGCTTAAACTAGAGCTTCTGCCAGATTTGATTTTCATCATCATAAGAGACAGTAAAATTAAAACGTGAATCCGCTGTCACAAGGTAACCCGTTGGGGTTTTCATGATGACTTTTAAAATGGTGCCTTCTTCAAAGTTAATGGGCGGAAAGTCTTCTTTTGTAAGTGTTAGTGGTTTTATCAGTTCAAGTACTAGTGTTTCCATGGAACAGACCCAACAATTTTTTTTAATGTCTCGATACTAACATGAAGTAATTTTTATGTGTGTAAAAATGATCTTTTATCCATTAAATCAAAAAGTAATCGAAAGATAAGCTTGGCGCATTTTTATATACATAGAAATTTTAAATCTAAAGAATGACTTTCACTTTAGGGCCAAAGAAACCTACAGCAGACAAAAAATATCTAAGTGCAAAGAATGCTCAGATATTTGCGTTTAAATTATTGATCTTATTTGATTTAACTGGGTTTTGACTTTGGGGTTATAAAAATATCTAGATGAGGACTTGTAGATTTGTATCTAAATAAAATAACGTATAACCAAATCAGGATAAGTAAAGTGTACAAACTTGCTGTAATGCGATTGTACTAAATTAAGAAATAAGGATTAGTATGCAGGGATTGCATACCTTAAAAATAAAAGGGATATACATCGTTCATGTTTAAGTCATTTTTCCCAAGCCCTAAATGGTTCTTCCTTTCAGTATTACTGTGGTCTGTGATCAATGTCGTACTGTGGTATACGGGAGGCAACACATGGGGAAGTGCTATAGGATGGCCACAAGGATATGCAACCGCTGAACTGCCTATTGGTGTAAGCCGTTTTTGGTCGTCTTCCTTTCTTTGGTTTTACCTATGGTTTTTTATAGCAACAGCACTCTTTGCCTCGTTCTGGCGTTTTTTTTCAGACAATAAGTGGCAAAGATGGTCGATCTGGGGTTCTGCATTTATTCTGTTTAACATTTGGTTTGGTGTACAAGTGAGTGTTGCAATCAATGCTTGGTACGGTCCTTTTTGGGATACGATTCAAGGCATGCTGGGTAAAGGAGGGAATATCAAAGAACTCTATATGGGGACTTTGACTTTCTTGTATATTGCCATGATTGCAGTGACTTTCGCGGTTATCAATGCCTTTTTTACCAGTCACTATGTGTTCCGGTGGCGTACAGCGATGAATGAATATTACACCGAGCGTTGGGAAAAATTGCGTCATATCGAGGGGGCATCACAACGTGTACAAGAAGACACCATGCGTTTTGCCACGATTATGGAAGATTTGGGCGTAGAGTTGATCAAAGCAGTAATGGTATTGGTGGCTTTTCTTCCAATTTTGTTCGAGTTATCGAAACATGTACCAGAGCTACCCGTCGTTGGTGAAGTAAAGCATTCTTTAGTGTGGGCGGCCATTATTTGGGCTATTTTTGGTACAGTTCTGTTAATGGTGGTGGGAAACAAACTACCAGGTTTAGAGTTTAATAACCAAAAAGTTGAAGCTGCGTATCGTAAAGAATTGGTTTATGGGGAAGATCATGCAGATCGTGCTCAACCCGCGACATTGACTGAACTGTTTAGTCGGGTACGTAAAAACTATTTCCGTTTGTATTTTCACTATGCTTATTTCAACTTAGTGGCAACTTGGTATAAACAATTGGACATTTTATATAGTCTTGTTGTGCTATTTCCTGCGATTGCAGCCGGGAAAATGACTCTTGGTTTAATCAATCAAATTGGTAATGTATTTGATAAAGTTCGTGAATCATTTCAATATCTCATCATGTCATGGAAAACCATTATTGAGCTACTTTCGATTTATAAGCGTTTGAAAGCTTTTGAGTCGACACTTGACGAATAAATCCATTGTTTTTAAACCTGCCTCTAGGGCAGGTTTTTTTATTTGCTCAAGCATCGTTTTGTCTATAACTTGTGTTGTATGGTTCAAACTAAATTGATTAAATGGTGTTGAATTTATCATAAAACACATCATTTTGATGTATTCATCAAGCTAAAATAAATAATAAAAACAGTAGTTTGAGTTTGTTATTTTATGATCTTTCCGCTAATGTTTTTATGCGGGTGTTTAAGAGTAAAGTCGTAGTGAATTATAAAATTTTATGGGTATTTGGGGTTTTGGGGAGTGTGTTACAGGGCTGTACTAGTCTGGGAAATATAGCACAAGAACCGTTTACAAATATTGCATCACCACAAGAACTCATTGTAGAACGAAAAATTAATGATACTGACAAAAGTAGCAAAGAATATGTGTATCACAAAGTGGGTGTACAAAATGAAAAAGACATTGAGGTGCTCTATCCACGAACCATGTTCAGTCAGTATTGCCAAGCCCATGGTGGACGTTTTACTCAGACACAAAAAAGTAGTTTTAGCTTAGTGAAAGATCCGTGGGCGAAAAAGTTACTTCGCACTTATAACAGTTTAAAACAGGGAACGGGTACTTTTCGTTGTCAGCTTAAAAATGGTGAACAGTGGCAAGTCAGCATAGAGGCTTTGTCTGAACGTAAGCTACCAAGTTCCAATGATACTCGTGTGGTGAATCTACAAACTAAAGTCTTGGCTGAACACGGACAAGCACCAAGAAATACCACACCTAGTACTCTAACGAAGAAAACGGTGATCAAAGCTCCGCAGACAAAGTCAGAGGCGAAAAAAGAAGAGCCGAAAAAAGAAGTGGAGAGCAAAAAGGAAACTAAAGTCGAAGAACAACCTAAGGTCAGCAAAGCTGTAGAAACACCACAACAGCAACAGACCAAACTGTATGTGGCAGCTCGCCGTGATATTAACAGTGGTCGCAACCAAGTCACTGCTTGCAATAATGCCCAACGCGCATATAACTATGGGCGTTTACCAGGTTCAGATGCCTCAAATGTTTATACCGAATCAGGCATATTAGTTGCACGTTGTTTAACCAGCATCCCAAGTTATAGCAGTCGTTTTTCTAACCCTAAAGGGCAGGCAAAGTACGTGTTACAGAACTTAGCCAAAAACCATAACCATACAGGTGCTAAAAATATGCTCAAACAAATGAAGTAATATTTTCGGCTGTTTTTGACAGGACTTCATGTGGGCATCTAAACCAAAGGAACTCGATCATGAGTCATGTCACAAACCCAGCCACCTATTTTACTGCGCCTTTGTTAGATCAGACTTTGCAAGAAATAGACGTTGATATTTCTGCTCAACCATATTTTTACAATAATGGTGGGACTCCTGAGTTTTTAGCTGATCTGTCAGATGCTATTGAACTCATTTCTGCATCATCGACCAATGCCAGTATGAGTATGAGTATGGGGCATGTATATGCTGTGCCTGAAGAGATTGAAACGATCCAAACCGATTGGGGGGAACAAACTCAGCTTGCGTTCGCAGGAAACACTTTTGAGTTTATGCCACTCAAAGCCACGCCTGAAACGGCCGCTGCATTTGGTATGACTTTAGTCAAAGCAGGACAAGCGATTGCCGTTATAGCAACAGAGCAGATGCTATCTCAAATTGAATATCGTTATGGCATGATGGCAGGTCACTTTTTTCCTTACGATTCATCTCAGGCTAATTTGACCGAGAAAACCTTATATCCTTTTGTCATCACAGACTTGGAACATCATGATTTTCCGCATGTGTTTGCTTCGACCGACCCCAATCAATTACCGTTGGTGATTTCAGTAGGACGCTATTTTCCTAAAGATCGAAAAATTTACTTGGCTGATTTGTGGGTGGAACATGGCGACGCGCTTTATATTCCTGAAATGCCGAAGCAAGTCGCCCCTGAATTTGTCGATTTACATAATAACCGTAATGCTGCTTTAGCGTGTTGGAAAGCCGAAAGCGGTCAATCTATGATACAGATGCATACTCTGCTTGATCCCAAAGGTTACTTCTATTGGTTTTGGAACGCATGCCCGACCATTCATCCACAGTTCGATGCGTTTGAATCTGCTAAGTTGAATATAGAAATCACTTGAATGAAGCGACTTTATCTTTTTACTTCAATTACACGGTAATTTTACAGTTCCATAACAGGCTGATTGACGGGCTTTGTGATACAAAGAATGCAATTGTTGATTGGAGTTGAGTTTATGTCACAGCCTGTTTTAAGCATATTGCGTGGTCGGTCTTCTGCTATTTTTCGTCATGCTGTTATGGCAGCAGCATTGTGTGGTTCAGTCCAAGTTGCAACAGCCAGTACCACAGTCGACCAGCTGAGTAATTGTTTGGTGAAGTCAACGACAGCAACAGATAAAACCACCGTGTTACAGTGGACGTTTGCGGCATTGGCGGCACATCCAGATTTGAAAGTGTATAGCAATGTCACCGATGCACAGCGTACACAGCTAGATAAAAACCTCGCCCAGGTTTTACAACGCATTTTGGTGGAGCAATGTTCAGCCCAGACCAAAGCTGTGATTCAAGCTGAAGGCATACAAGCGGTTGGAGATAGCTTTCAGGAACTTGGACAGATTACGGGTGAGGAAATTTTAAAGAATCCTGAAGTGAAAGGGCAGTTACAAGGTGTGCTGCGCTATGTGGATTTGAATAAATTGGTCACGACTTTTTTAACCCCAGAAATTTGGAATAAGTTGGGTGTCACGAGATAGTTGTAGTTAAATGCTAATCTAAGAATCATAAAGCCTCTCTCCAAAGAGGCTTTTTATCCGGAAGATCAAAATATCATTTATAAATAGAATTATAAGTTGTGTAACTAATTATATTTGCTAGTATTTGATGTGAATTTTTAATTGATTTTTACAATAGATGAAAAAAATAGTGATTGGCTTTTTAGTCTTGGGATTAGTTGGTTGTAGTGCAGGAATGGTGAATCAATCGAAAAAAATGTTAGGTCTCAAGTTATATCAAGACTCTAATGCTGAGCACACAGCAAAGCTTCGGATTGAAAATAAAAATAACTTTGGCGTACGTTTATACCCAAATGGGTGTATGACTTCAATGCAGCCAAACTTCCAAATGTTACCCGAAGTAGAAAGTATGGGATCATTTAAAGAACAAATGCAAAGCAGTCAGATTAAGTATAAACAAAAATTATTAGACATGCCTTTTCCGCCGGCTGAAATTAATTTTGCTGAGTTTAAAGTACCTGCTGAACGTTTTTTAGCAATTAGTGCATATAAAAGTTACCACAATGGCGTAGAGTTGCGTGGTTGTAGCGTTAATGCGGTTTATAAATTTGCAACAAATAAAAATTATGAGTTATTGGATAGCGCTGGCGGAATGCAGTGTTCTTTGGCAATCAATGAAATCATGTCCACTGGTAAAAGGGTTGAACTAAAACCACTTAGATCTTTAAATTATGTAAATGAATGGGCGGGATGTGATGCCCAACTCGAAGGTTTGTAGTCATTTAAAAAGAACAGCGCTTAAAAAAGCTCCTTGAATCGAAGGAGCTTTTTTATTTTTGAATCTAAAAAGATGATAGGGCATATCATAAAATATTCATTTGAAGAACAAGACAATTAAATCGTCACAGTCGCCCCTAAAGCTTGAATAAACTGCGCCATCCAAGCAGGGTGTGCAGGCCAAGCAGGTGCTGTGATCAAGTGCCCATCGGTTACAGCTTCCGTCACTTCAATATCTGCATAAGTCCCGCCTGCTAGTTTCACCTCGGCTGCGCACGCAGGGTAGGCTGAACAAGTACGGCCTTTGAGTACATCGGCTGCTGCAAGAATTTGTGCACCATGACAAACCGCTGCAATTGGTTTTTCTGCAGTATCAAACTCACGTACGATTTCAAGGATACGTTCATTCATACGTAAGTATTCGGGCGCGCGACCACCGGGAATGACTAAACCGACATAGTCCGCAGTGTGTACCGCTTCAAAGTTGTAGTTGATGGCAAAGTTATGACCGCGTTTTTCACTATAGGTTTGCTCGCCTTCAAAGTCATGAATAGCTGTGGCGATGCTTTCACCTTCATTTTTTTCGGGGCAGACCGCATGTACGGTATAACCGAGACCTGTTAAAAATTGAAAAGGCACCATGGTTTCATAGTCTTCAGCATAGTCACCTACGAGCATTAAAATTTGTTTGGACATCTTTAAACCCTCTTTATTGTTTGTGCATATTTATGTTCAATTTTGATCTAAATTAACACAGTTCAGATGTCATTTTTAAGTCATTCAGTGCTCTTTAGTCGTATAACTGAAGTCATTTTTATAAAAAAGCCTCAATCAATTGAGGCGTTATCACTGTCTGTAAAAGCGTGTTAAATCAATCAGTCTACATATTCGTTGATATGAAATTTACTATGCTGACATTTTAATAGTTTAATGTGCAGGCTTTGCCATTATATTCATAACGGTTGACAGCATATTTTTGACCATTCCAGCGGTAAACTGCAAAACAAAATCCGGGGCCACCATTTTCAATATCTGGCCAGCCGTCTTTTCCTTTGGTTTTTAGAAAAGTAGGAATGCCCATGTTTTCAAAAATGAGTTTCCAATCTCCAGTTTTTTGCTGAGCAACGATATGGTAGCCGACACCTGTGTTGCCATAGCACATGGTGCTGTAGTCTGAAATGACAGCGTCTTTTAAACCGTCACCATTGAGGTCTTTGTATGTGGTGATTTCACCTGTGTCGCAGCTACCTTTCCAGCCATGTTTTGTTTTTGAAAAGCCAGCGGCTTTAAAGATTTGACTGGCTTCTTTTGTAGGAACATTGGGTTTGGTTTCTGCAAAGGTAGTGGTGCTGAGAAAGGCAAGGGTAGAAAGTGTAAGGATGACTGTTTTCATTTTTGTCCTTTGATTTTTTGCAAGTGGTTAATTTTTAAAAATAGAATATGTTTAGTGTAGTGGGTTTTGAGGAGTTAGCTAGGTAGTTTTATCTCTCTATTAATGCTCCTTCTCCCAATGAGAGAGGGCTAGGGGTGTAGTAATTTAGCAGTCACGTATAAAAAGACTTTGAAAGTTGGATGTGTGCTAAACCTTCGAGTGCGATAGTAAGGAATTTTTAATAAAACTATTTCTTGATCAAAAAATGAAATATATTTAATACCATTTATATTTAAAACTTAAAGAGTTAAATAAAATCAATGAATTATAATGAAATAATTTTATCTAATTTTCCTACTCAAGTTGGTGTGTTGTCTGTAATAGGTGATAAAGAGCAAGATATAAACTCTTTTAGATATTTAGGATATGTAAACAAAAGAGATTATAAAATTCTTATTGATAACGCTTTGCAAAAGCTTTTTATTTCTTTAATTCTTTATAAAAAAATTTATCTTTCGGATAAAGACTTTATGAAATTAATAGAAATTATAGGTTGGGAGGAAGGTTTAGTGCTTCTCAAAAGTGATGCTGTAAAGATTTTTTATGATAAATATGAGCCAAGTGTTACTGTTCATCGCAGTAAAAGACATATACTTTTAATGCCTTGGTATGAAGTTGAGCCTACTTGCTACATACGAAAATTAGATTGGTTAGACATAAATTTTGAAGATCAAGGACTTGAGCATTCATCTAAGAGTGAAATTATTAATACATTTCAAGATGCCTATATAAGCTTAGAAGATGTGAGTGAAAATTTTTATGACTCAACCATAAAAGTCATTAATCAAGTAGAACAAAAAAATATTAAAAATTTAGACTATCAAGAAACTTTATATATTTTAAGAGTCTATGAAATCTTCAATAGTTTTCGACAAAGAAATCGTTTTGATGTAAGTACACATCTTCTTGATGCTTTTGCTAAGTCATATTTACATAAAAATGCTATTACCTCACTGTTTGTAGATAAAAAGGAATCAAAATTGGAACTTTTTGATTCTATTGTTGAGGGTAAGGGGATACCAGATATCTATCAATTGCATAAATTGGGTGTGTTAAGGGTGAAACAAGTTTTAGAGATACGGGAAGATTTAAATACTCAAAGGTTTAGAGATTGGTTCTTAGATCCATCTAGGTCAGATAATGAAATATTTTATAATGTTATTAAGAGACAAAATGTTTTTAATAAAATACATTGGGATGCTATTAAATTTGTTACAACAACCTTGGTTGGGATGGCAGATCCACTATCAGGATTATTAACTAGTATTTTGTTTGAAAGAGATGTATTCAAGAACAATAAAGACACTTGGCATCCTAATTTATTTCTAGATGATGTTTTGAACAAAAAACTCAACTATATAACAAATAAAGAAAACCCGTCCTAAGACGGGTTTCTTTTTCAAAAACAGATCAGATCAACCAATCAATTTCTTCATCAACTCATTCACTTGAGCAGGGTTAGCTTTACCCTTAGATGCTTTCATCACTTGACCCACAAGACCATTGAAAGCTTTCTCTTTACCAGATTTAAACTCTTCAACCATCTTCTCGTTGGCAGCAAGTACGTCTTTAATAATCGCTTCAATCGCACCTGTATCAGTTTCCTGCTTCAAGCCTTTTTCCGCAATAATTTCGTCAGCAGTTTTGCCTTCATCCCACATAAAGCCGAACACTTGCTTCGCAATCTTGCCACTAATGGTGTTATCCACGATACGTGCAACCATGCCGCCCAGTTTTTCAGCCGAAACAGGAGAGTCTGTGAGTTCTAAGCCCGCTTTATTTAAAGCACCAGAGAACTCGCCCATGACCCAGTTTGCAGACACTTTACCTTGAGCCGCGCCGCCAGCAGCAGCCACAACCACTTCATAAAAGTCAGACATTTCACGGGTCAGCGTCAACACATGCGCATCGTACTCAGTGACACCAAAGTCCGCGACGAAACGCTCACGACGTGCCGCAGGAAGCTCAGGCAATGCAGCACGAGCTGTTTCAATTTGCGCATCAGAAATAATCACAGGCAACAAATCAGGGTCTGGGAAGTAGCGATAGTCGTTCGCTTCTTCTTTTGAACGCATTGAACGTGTTTCCATCTTCACGGGGTCGAATAGACGCGTTTCTTGGTCAATCGTGCCACCCCATTCCAAAATTTCCATTTGGC
>NZ_DKIK01000049.1:0-8435 GCF_002454215.1 Acinetobacter sp. UBA6720 | reverse complement strand
GCAACCGCCCATTCCGCCTTGTTTTATGCAAAAAAATTGACTATAATTTGCGCCTTTCCAATTTATTCATTCAGGTAGGCTATGGCCAATAAAGAGGAACTCATCGAGTTCGAAGGCGTTGTCACCGAGACGCTTCCTAATACTATGTTTCGTGTACGTTTAGAAAACGGTCATGAAGTGATTGCTCACATCTCTGGTAAAATGCGTAAACACTATATTCGTATTTTGACTGGCGACAGTGTTAAAGTAGAAATGACACCTTATGATTTGTCTAAGGGTCGTATCACTTATCGTGCGCGCTAAGTTTTAGCGAAGCAAAAAAGCCACTTTTCAAGTGGCTTTTTTAATGTCTGCGCTTAGACTAAACGTTATACATCGACTATATTTAAACCAATAATCAAACTATAATTAAATGCGATAACAACTAAATACACCAAAACAATAATGAAGACGACTTTAATGAAGCTCGCAATTTTACTGTTCCCCATGCTATGTGTTGCTTGTGCCACAACCAACCAAACTCAGCTCAACCAAACCTTACAACACTATATCGGACAATCTTCAGATCAAGTTCAAAACCAACTCAACCTCAATAGCATGGGTTATAAAGTTCTCGGTGCTCCTGTACATATACCCGAGAAACTGACCTACACCCTATTACGCAATATGCCTATTCCGATGGGAACACCCAACCTTGGAACCAGTGTCACTATGGGTGCGCCCATTCCAACACCTTCTAGCGGTAGCCTGAATATTGAAATGAAATGTAAAATTGAGTTCAGACTGCATGATGATCTTGTGGAATCTATTCACTACATCGGTAAAGCGTGTTAACGGCTGTGTTATGTTGAGCCACCTACATACCGTTTATCTCAAATTACTCGAACCATACTCAAACGAATATCCAGATATAGAATACTAAAAGGGTGTCTCTCTGCTTAGGGGATAATCATGAAGCCCTTTATTGTCAGCTCCTTGAGTTCCATCTGCTTTCTACTACTTCAAGCTTGTAGCAACGCTCCAGCGCAAAATCACACCGTCATTTCATCCACTAAAATTGCGCTCCCCGACTATTTAGAACAATATATCGGCCAAGATGTATCGAGCATACGGCGTCAGCTCAACTTACACAAACTCGGTTATGAAACCTTAGGATCACCAATTCAAACATCAAACCAACTGAGTTACACCATCGTCAGACGGATTCAAATTCCAACCCCTATGCCCACTATGCGAAGCGACAGCAGTGTCGGCGCGATTCCTATTCCAACAGCAACCCCATATTATGATGTACAGTTAGAATGCCAAGTTCATTTCTTATTAAAAGACAATATTGCCCAATCTGTTCAATACCAAGGCAAAGCCTGTAAAGGTGATTAAATCTTGGGCAAAAAAAACGCAGCGAATGGCTGCGTTTTCCAGTGTATCTAACTTAGTTCAGTGCAGCCACAACCGCCTGCCCCATTTCCGCAGTACCCACTTTGCTCATGCCTTCAGACATAATGTCAGCAGTACGTAAACCTTGATCCAACACACTTCCTACCGCATCTTCAATCGCTTTTGCAGCAGCTTCTTCACGGAAAGTATAGCGTAGCATCATTGCAACAGACAGAATGGTCGCCAATGGGTTAGCAACGTTTTGACCTGCAATATCTGGTGCAGAACCATGACATGGTTCATACATACCTTTGCCACTTTCATCCAAAGATGCCGACGGAAGCATGCCAATCGAACCCGTTAACATTGCTGCTTCGTCAGACAAAATGTCACCAAATAAGTTACCTGTCACAATCACATCAAACTGTTTTGGTGCACGAACCAGTTGCATTGCTGCATTATCTACATACATATGCGACAAGTTAATGTTTGGATAATCTGCTTCTTTCATGGCTGTTACGGTTTGCTTCCAAAGCTCTGTCACTTCAAGTACATTGGCTTTGTCTACAGAGCACACTTTACCGCCACGTAAGCCTGCAAGTTCAAATGCGACTTTGGCAATACGCTTAATTTCAGACTCAGCATAAACGTCAGTGTTAAAACCTTGTTTTTCGCCATTTTCCAGTTCACGAATACCACGTGGTTGACCAAAGTAGATGCCACCAGTCAATTCACGAACGATTAAAATGTCCAAGCCTGCAACAATTTCAGGCTTTAAACTTGATGCATCTGCCAATTGCGGATACAAAATCGCTGGGCGCAAGTTTGCGAATAAATTGAGCTCACTACGAATTTTTAATAAACCACGTTCTGGACGAATTGAGCGTTCAATGTTGTCCCATTTTGGTCCGCCAACTGCACCAAGTAAAATCGCATCTGCATTTTTGGCTTGTGCTGCAGTTACCTCTGGATAAGGTGAACCATGTGCGTCAATCGCAGCGCCACCCAGTAAACCTTGTTCCCACGTTAAACCTAAATTGAATTGATCGTTTACTCGTGTAAGCACTTGTTCTGCGGCTTTTACAATTTCAGGACCAATGCCATCACCCGCCAAAATCAAAATATGTTTAGACATGAAAAATTCCATTGTTGGTGAGTTTTAACTCACACGATTAAAGTTTTTGTTCTACAAACTCACCCAAGCCATTTAGGACATTGTACGGTTTGCAAAAACGACGAATTGTTCTTTGGTTTTGCTTTAAATCGACACATAAAGGGTCAGGTGCAGACATATTCAATAAACTTCCCTGATGTCGACTGCGCGCACGAAACATTCTAAAAGTATAACGTTCAGCAGGCTTAAAGCGATGAATCACATGTAAGGTTTCTGCTCGGTCTGCTGAGACTGGATAGAAGCGAATGACCAGTTCATGCTGCCCAGCAGGCACCGACAAAAACAGTGAATTTGCATCATTCAAATCATCTCGCTTCAAACGAACAATTTGTTCTCGAATTGCATCACGGCTCACACGATGATTGTCTGCATTGACGATTTTGATTTTATTCAATCGCTCAAACTCACAGTTCACTGTACCTGTACAATAAATTTGTGCATTGTTTTTACTTGCTGGGGTTTCATGAATACGCTTTATACTTGCCGTATTCATACTTTGACAGGCAGTTAATGTGCCTATCAAAGCAAGTAGAGCGATACGACCATAACTCGTCACCATTGTTCAAGTCCAACCTTTACCAGTAGCAAAACGATTAAAATTCTTTTGCTCTGATATTAACAAGAGATAAACCGCAGCACTAGTTATATCGTTTCTTCAATTAAGCATGAATTTCTGAAAACACCCATGGACGCGCAGCTTTGGTCTTTTCTTCATAAGCACGAATCTCATCTGCTGCTTGTAAGGTCAAACCAATATCATCCAAGCCATTTAACAAACAATGCTTACGGAAAGGATCCACTTCAAACTTGAAAGCTTCACCCGATGGTGTACGCACTTCTTGCGCATCCAAATCAATCGTCAGTTGATAGCCTTCATTTGCTGCACATTCTTTGAAGAGTTGGTCAACAATCTCTTCAGACAAAATCACAGGCAACATGCCATTTTTGAAGCTGTTGTTAAAGAAAATGTCTGCATAACTCGGTGCAATCACGGTACGGAAACCATATTCTTCCAGTGCCCACGGCGCATGTTCACGGCTAGAACCGCAACCAAAGTTCGCGCGAGAAATTAAGATGCTTGCACCTTGGTAACGTGGCTGATTCAATGCAAAATCAGGGTTTTTAGGACGTTTTGAATGATCTTGTCCTAAAAAACCTTCATCTAAATAACGCAACTCATCAAATAAATTTTCACCAAAACCCGTGCGCTTAATGGATTTCAAAAACTGTTTTGGAATAATCAAGTCTGTATCGACATTGGCACGGTCTAAAGGTGCAACGATACCCTGTTCAACGGTATATTTTTTCATGTCTATGCTCCCAAGCCCGAATTAAAATGAACGCACATCGACAAAGTGACCTGCAATCGCTGCTGCCGCTGCCATCGCTGGACTCACCAAATGCGTACGACCACCATTGCCCTGACGACCTTCGAAGTTACGGTTGGAGGTCGATGCGCAGTGCTCACCAGGTTGTAATTTGTCTGCATTCATGGCTAAGCACATTGAACAACCTGGCTCACGCCATTCAAAACCAGCTTCAATCAAAACTTTATCTAAGCCTTCCGCTTCAGCTTGAGCTTTCACTAAACCAGAACCCGGGACCACCATCGCCTGTTTAATGGTACTTGCCACTTTTTTGCCTTTGGCAACTTCCGCCGCTGCACGAATGTCTTCGATACGCGAGTTGGTACATGAACCAATAAAAACACGGTCTAACTGAATGTCTGCCAATGCCTGACCTGCGGTTAAACCCATGTACTGATAAGCACGCGTCCAGTCATTACGCTGTACATCATCTTTGGCTTGTTCCAAAGTCGGCACCGCTTGAGAAACTGGAATCACCATTTCAGGCGAGGTCCCCCAAGACACTTGTGGTTCAATCTCTTCACCTTGTAATACCACCACAGTATCAAAATGTGCGTCTGCATCCGAATGTAAAGTATTCCAGTAAGCCACTGCTGCATCCCACTGTTCACCTTGTGGTGCGTAGGGACGACCTTTCACATAGTCAATGGTTTTATCATCGACAGCCACCATACCGACACGCGCGCCACCTTCAATCGCCATATTACAAACCGTCATACGACCTTCAATCGACATATCGCGGAAGACTTGACCACCAAACTCAATGGCATGACCAGTTCCCCCCGCTGTACCAATTTTACCGATAATGGCTAAAACCACATCTTTCGGTGTCACACCCTGACCCAATTGTCCATCAACACGCACCAACATGTTTTTCATCTTCTTTTGAACCAAGCACTGGGTTGCCAATACATGCTCTACTTCAGATGTCCCAATCCCGTGTGCCAAGCAACCAAAAGCGCCATGCGTTGCTGTATGAGAGTCGCCACACACCACCGTCATGCCTGGTAAGGTTAATCCTTGCTCAGGTCCCACCACGTGTGCAATACCTTGACGCACATCATTAATGTCAAACTGCACTACATTAAAAGTTTTGCAGTTGTCGTCTAAGGTTTGGACTTGAATGCGTGAAGTATCATCTTCAATGCCTGCAATACCTTCTGATCGCTCTTTGCTTGAGGTTGGAACATTATGGTCAGGTGTTGCCACGTTCGCACTTAAACGCCATGGCTTACGCCCTGCAAGTTGCAAACCTTCAAAAGCTTGTGGCGACGTCACTTCATGTAATAAATGACGGTCGATATAGAGTAAAGCTGAGCCATCATCACGCTGTTTTACTAAGTGGTCATCCCACAATTTGTCATACAATGTTTTTGGAATTTGGGGTTTTGCTTGTTGGTTTTCGCCTGCCATGTCGATTGACTCCACTGGACTGGGTAATTCTTTCATTAAAAACGATTATAACGGTGATTTCACATAAATCTAATTTATCATTTTTATTAATTTAAAAACTTTTTGGAATTATTTTTAAATCACTCAAGTTCATGCTCTGCTACCGAGTTTAGACGCTTTCAGCAGATTTTACCTAAGCTCATAACACATTGTATACCGTGCTTTTTCTAAACTGAACCATCCCAAACCAACGTTTATTTTCTCTCAATTAACGCTTGAAATTATCTATGCTTGCATTAGACATAAAAGTAGCGCTGAGAATCCAATAGAGTCAAACAACAAAACAAACTCAGCTCAACATTGCCGACATAAATTCACTAGTAACATTCAATTTTATGCGGAATGAACGCCCTTAATTCTTGGCATAACTTGAAGTTACTTGTATTTTTACAAAAGGATTAATGGTTCAAGCAAAAGCCTTAATCTCTGTTTTTATTATGTTAAACATAAAACGAAGCACATTATTTCACTTGATTCAAAAATTCAATCGAGCCCAATCAAAATTTCATTTTGACTTTACTAATGATAATAATTATTATTTACAAATGTAAAGTGTTATTGAGAGGCCTTTTATCATGTCAAACATTCAAAAATTTGTAGCAAAAAATCAACGCATCTTCAAAAAAACTTTAAGCTACTACATCATGCATATTACGGTCGCTATGTTAGTTGCGTATATGGTCACAGGTAACTTATGGATGGCGGTTACCTTAAGTTTGTTAGAACCGACTGTTCAAGCTTTTGCCTTCTTCTTCCATGAGCGAATTTGGGAAAGAAAAAGCCGTAGCCCAGAAGAAAATATTCCGGCCTAAGCCCCATCTCCTCTCATTAACTTAAAAAGATCACTTTTAGTGATCTTTTTTTATCTCAATGCAGATGAAATAACACCCGATTTATTTTAAAGATCGCAATTCATATAAAATGATTTTATAATTCAATTATACTTTCATAACCAGATTATCCTTATGAATCTTGCAGCCTTCGAAGCTTTTGTAAAAGTCATGGAAACCGGCTCTATTTCTTTAGCCGCAGATCAACTCTTCATTACGCAACCTGCTGTGACCAAACGTATTCATAGTTTAGAAGAATATTTTGGTGTGAAACTGTTTGAGTCGGCAGGTCGTGGTGTACAAGCCACGCATGCCGCACATTCACTGCTGCCTAAAGTCAAAAATTGGCTCAATGAACTGGGTGACATTCACCATACCTTGAGTCATGAACAAGGCATGGTTCAAGGCAAACTTAAAATTGGCACCAGTCACCATATTGGTTTACATCACCTACCCAATCATTTACGTGAATATGTACAAACCTTTCCCAATGTCACTTTAGATGTACACTTTGTCGACTCAGAGCAAGCGCATGAAAAAGTACTGGCGGGTGACTTAGAATTGGCTTTTTTGACGCTTCCACCGAAGTTAGATGAGCGTTTGCAATATGTCACCATTTGGGAAGACCCCTTAGTTTTTGTAGCAGCGCCCTTTCATCCGCTGGCACAAATGCAAAACTTAAAACTCGAAGATCTGATTCAGTACCCAAGCTTATTGCCTGCGTCTCAAACCTATACCAGCCAAATCACACTGGCAGAATTTGAGAAACAAGGGCTAAAACCTAAAATTAGCATGAGTAATAATCCACTCGAATCAATTCGCATGTTGGCATCTATTGGATTGGGCTGGTCAGTGCTTCCCAAGACTTTGATCAATCAAGACCTACAACAGTTAAATATTAAATTTGAAATGAACCGCCAATTGGGTATGGTTTGGCATCCTGGGCGAACGCAGTCGCGTGCAGTGCAAGAATTGATTACGATGATGAAATAAGCGCTGCACCAAATAAAAAACCATCCTGTAGGATGGTTTTTTATTTGGTGCGAGGAGTGACTTAAGAACCGCCTATAGCCAATGCAATCAGTCCAAGCCAAATCGCTAACAAAATCGCACCGGCTAAGAGATTTGTACCACCACGATTTTCTAATTCTGTTGCGACATTGCCATTTCCGAACTGGCGGATTTTAGTAATCTGCTTATCGACGTGATGCTTATACAAAGTGTTACCCAGCATGCCAAATGCAACAGCCAAGCCGATATTTGCCCCCGAACTGTCAATCCCCAAAAGTGCTTCACCAATCCCGATAAACACAATCAGAGCTATGGACATAAAGCCATAACTGTACATTTTCCGATAAAACAACCAAATTACGCCCAAGAAAAAAGCCGCAACATTAAATCCTGCATATTGTTTCTTGGATGTGATTTTTTCAAATTGAGCCTGATAGTACGACGCATATTTCTCCCCGATAAATACAGTACGATCTAGTTCGAGCTGATCGACTGAAGCCCGTCTCTCTAAAACACGAGGCGACGGAAAAGATTGTTGATCTAAAGACATAAATTGCTTCTTATTTTTTATTTTATTGAAGAAATAGGGGCAAAGCTTTTCAGCATCGCCCCAAAAATATCACTTATTTTTTAATCAATGAATCTTCATGTAAAGATTCATTGAGTTGATCCACAATAATTGCCCACTCACCATCCGATTTAATTTTTTCTGCCAAAAACTGACGTTGCGCTTCAGTCCAATATTCCGCATCAACAATCATGGTTTGCGCATTAAGCTGATGCGTTACAATAAATAAGGCAATCGCATCTTCATTTGCATCTAAACCGAGTTGCTCAAACAGATGGGTCATTCTTGGTCGTACACTCATGTTATTCTCCACGATACTGTTCTAATTTTTACATAGTCAAAATAGCTTTAGCCAAGTTTTAACATAGCATATTTAGTTAGTTTTCCAAGATTTGTCGTCCCATCACCGCAATATTTTATCAATAGATTTGCTTTCAATGAAATTGACTGACTCAATGTCTTTGCAATAAAAAAGACGACCCGAAAGCACTGCTGTCCCATAGTTAGACTTAAATAAAAAAACCTGAGTCCAAAGTAGTTAAAATATAAGTGCGAACAAACACTTCAACTACAAGGATTCAGGCTTTGTCACATCAGAATACTGTATTTCATCAATTACTCAAACCCATTTTAAGACAATAATTTGAACGTCTTGC
>NZ_DKIK01000025.1:0-4694 GCF_002454215.1 Acinetobacter sp. UBA6720 | reverse complement strand
AGTGGCGAGATTTGCCTGAAAGATTCGGTCGTTGGAACTCTGTATTTAAGCGCTTTAACCTTTGGTCAAAGAAAGGTGTGTTACAAAAATGGTTTCAAAGCATATCGTCCGATAATGATCCAGAATGGTTGTTTATTGATGGAAGTATTGTCAAAGCGCATCAAGACAGTAGCGGAGCCGCAAGCAGTTCAGATGAAGCGATAGGAAAAAGTCGGGGTGGGAGTTCTACAAAAATTCATCTCGCTGTAGATAGCGGTGGGCTTCCCGTTTATTTTGAAATATCGGGTGGTCAGATAAATGACATTGGTTATGTGAAAAAAACCGATGCAGAAACCCAGGTACTGTTTGAATTTATCGCGCATCGATATGAAAGCGGTAGCCTGATCATCACAGCCAATCACCCGTTTAGTGCATGGGATCAGATCTTCCCAGACAGCATGATGACGGTAGCGGCCATAGATCGGCTGATCCACCACGCGACAATTATAGAATTAGAAGGAGAAAGCTATCGAAAACAACATCAGTTAAAACAAGCTGGAAGTAGGAAAAATGAGAAAACCTAACCGGCCATCATAATTGACGCGAACCGGCCAAGATAGTTGACGCCGAACACAACAAATTACTTACTGTAAGAAGTGCTGTATCCGACAATGATTGAGTTGCTAACACAGCTAGCCTTGTCATTGGGCGAGAAATGGAAACATAAAAAAGATTACGAGCTCTATAAAAACCTTTCGTATTTGCTCTATTCAGTTTTTTAGTCTCAAGCAACTCGAGAAGCTGTGGCCATTTATAATGATTCCACCCACCACCTAAGACAACTAATACATTCTCAAACTCAGCCCCCTTAACACTATGCTGCGTTGCAAAAGGAGTCTGCTTTTCAATAAACCTTGTAACTTCGATAACCTCCTTATATTCGATTTTTTTTAATTTATTATAACGTTGTAGTGTTGAAGACCATTCCGCTTCAGGTGTATCCATAAGTGAAAGAATCTCTTCCTCTCTTCTAAGTATTCGATCAGATGGCAATGGGCGTTTTGTCGTCTTTAAATGATCTATCACTTGACCAATAGTTCCTTCATTCCTTAACTTTAGCAATTGATCCATATCTCTTCGCCACAACATTTTATCTTCATGTTTTGTAATAGCAGGTCTAGTGCCTAATTTCTTAAACATTTCTCCATAAAGTGATGAGCTATAAGCTATGCATATTGGTTCAATTACTTCAGCAAAGAATCTAATAACCGGATCTTCTTTCTTTGTAAATTGTTCTGTATGGCGTTTAAATAATTCAGCAATTTGAGGATAGCCTTGTTCAATAGCCAAAACATTGTGACTAAGCATTAATACTTTTGTTTTTTGTAAATCCCAACCCTCTCCTTGCAGCCTTATTATCAACTCCTCACGGCAACTACGGGCTAAATCCGAAGGTAAATCTTCCTTAGAATGGAGCTCATCAGTTCTCCCCCCCTTATAAGCGTTGGTATGGAAAAACCTAGCCTCACCTTTAGCTTCTGGTACGCTAACAGCTTGAGGGAGTTCTGGACGTAAAGTATTAAGTACATTTACGATGGCGGGAGCTGAACGAAAGTTTGATCCCTTAGCAATTTCTTCAATTGGATATTCTGCTAGCTCATACTCACTACTGTAAATGGTTTGCCAATGATCTCCAAAAAGACCAATTATGGGGCCAGTTTTTGGCTTTAAAAAGAATTCAGTTATAGCATCCATAAATTTACGGTTAGTATCCTGATATTCATCAATAAAAATTACTGGAAATTGCTCACTAAATAACATCTGAAACTTTTCTTTAGCCAAAAGCATTGCCATCAATTCAGGTATATCATCATGATTAAGCGTAATTCGCTTCTCATCGACACTAAAGAATCCTAAATCATATTCTACTAGTTGTGACCCAATACCACCGCCCAGCTCAATTTTCTCTTTTTTATCATCTATTTCACTAACTAAATCACGTATTGCCTTCTGAAATTGACGAATAAATGCCCAACAAAAACCATGAATTGTATCAACAAGAATTGCTGGGTGATCTTCAATTTCTTGAGCAATTTCATTGCGTGCAACTTCTGTATAAGTAATACAAGCAACTTTTTTACCAGTCCGTACTAACATGGAACCACGTTCGTCGATTAGTTTCTTGAGTGCCGCTACCAAAGAATATGTCTTACCTGCCCCCGCACCTGCTTCAAGTCTAAAACTATAACCCGCATCTAGAGCCTCATTGATCTTTCTCTGAGCTTCTTGTGCAGCAACTAGTGCAGGATTTTCTTTAATCTGGCTCATGCTGTTGCTCCTTTATCTAATGGTTCTAAATTTTGTATAGGAACATCAGATTCAGCAAGCCAAACTAGACCCTCATGAATATATCTTGGTACAACCCATTCTTTTTTGCGAATTGCATATTCTAAAGCAAAATCTGATTTAGTAAGCCCCTTCGCATACTCCCAAGCTTCAATAACAACATCCTCTTCATTTGGCAGAGTAAAGTCTTTGAGGTTTGCTAAAATCAGAGCATCCTCGTAGCTTCTTGCACAAACATCCGTATTTGGATCCTCAGGGATCTGGTATGCAATTCGTCTACAGCTAACCTGCTTATCAGTTGGAGTCTTAGCTAAAAGTTCTACTGGGGATAAATGAAAATCCTCTATCTTTTTAATATCCTTAGGAGCAAACCAATATCTTATTGCGGTATTACAGGTTCGCGTACCTTCCGCTACTGGGCATTTTTCCCATACGTTAATTTTCTTTTTTTTATTATTTTCTTTTTCCACCTTTTTGATTGAATCTAAATCAGTAACTACCGTAAGCATCCGGCTAACACAGCCTTACCAAGCGATCCTATAAGCCTTAATTTAGTTCCCACCTAAAAACAAGTGGGGACTTAATCCATGAACAAGCTTTTGGGGAATACTGAAAAATGAGTTAGTGCATCATTACAACTATCAAACCAGAGAAGAAGCCAAAGCAGATATTATAAAATACATTGAATTATTTTATAATCATCGAAGAATTCAAAAGGGTTTGGGTTTTAAGACACCAAATCAAATGGCCGAAGACTTTTATAAGTTGGCTGCCTAGAATCTCCCAAGGGAAAGTCTCCTGATAATTCAGCGTATATCATTAACTTTTTAAATCTAAAAAACAGGAATTTCATTTATGTCTAAACACTATGATTATATTGCGATTGGCGGAGGCAGTGGCGGTATTGCATCAGTCAATCGTGCTGCCATGTATGGTAAGAAATGTGCACTGATAGAAATGGGTGATATTGGTGGAACCTGTGTCAACGTAGGATGTGTTCCTAAAAAAGTGATGTGGTATTCAGCTCAAATTGCCGATGCGATTCATAAATATGGTCCTGACTATGGCTTTAATACAGAATTGAAATCCTTTAACTGGAAGAAATTAGTTGAAAACAGACAAGCCTATATCAGCCGAATACATACATCGTATGACACAGGACTAGCTAAAAATAATGTTGATGTCATTCGAGGTTTTGCAAAATTTTTAGATGCTCAAACAATTGAAGTAAATGGTGAAACGTACACAGCTGACCATATTTTAATTGCTACGGGGACTCAAGCATTCAAACCTGAAATTGAAGGTGCTGAATATGGTATTGATTCCAATGGTTTCTTCGGATTAGAACACTTACCGAAGCGGACTGCTATTGTTGGTTCTGGCTATATTGCTGTGGAATTGGCAGGTGTTCTTAATGCATTGGGTTCGAATGTACAATTATTTATTCGTAAACATCAGCCTTTGCGTGGATTAGATCATTTCCTTGGTAAAACACTATTAGAGAATATGCGCAGTGAAAATATTAACGTGCATACTCATAGTCAGATTAACAAAGTGACTAAAGTTCAAGATAACTCACTTGTATTACACCTAGAAGATGGTACAGAACATAGTGTAGATTGCTTGATTTGGGCAATTGGTAGAAAACCTGCAACTGAAGCGATCAATCTTAATAAGACTCAAGTTCAATTGAACGAGAATCGCTTTATTCATGTTGATGCATATCAAAATACAACACAGTCTGGCATTTATGCAGTGGGTGATATTACAGGTAAAGTCGAGTTAACACCTGTTGCTGTGGCAGCGGGTCGAAGACTGTCTGAACGTTTATTTAACAATAAGCCAAATGAACATTTAGATTATGAAAATATTCCGACTGTGGTGTTTAGTCACCCACCTATTGGAACAGTTGGATTAACCGAAGATCAAGCCATAGAAAAATTTGGTAAAGATGCCATCAAAATTTATAGTTCTTCCTTTACATCCATGTATACAGCGATAACAGAACATCGACAACTCACAAAAATGAAATTAATTTGTGTAGGAACTGATGAGAAAGTGGTCGGAATTCATGGTATTGGATACGGTATGGATGAAATTCTGCAAGGCTTTGCTGTTGCTTTAAAAATGGGAGCAACTAAAAAAGACTTCGATAACACTTTAGCAATTCATCCGACTTCTGCTGAAGAATTCGTCACAATGCGTTAATCATTGATCATCTAAAAGAGCATTTATTTATATATTTGCTCTTATTTTTATATTCTATATCCAAATTATGAACTTTCAACAACTTAGAATTATTAGAGAACTCACTCAACATAATCTCAATTTATCACAAACAGCACATGCTCGGCTTTGTTGCACAAAGA
>NZ_DKIK01000069.1:0-3920 GCF_002454215.1 Acinetobacter sp. UBA6720 | reverse complement strand
CCAACAGCCGACTCAAAAGTGCACGGCGAACTTTGGCCTCATCAAAAGGATGCATCATTGCGGTCAATAATGCACCGACATCTTTCGCGACCTGACTTTCAAACACACTGCGTTTAGACGGACGGTTGACCAAAATTCCCAAACGCTCTAGTTCAAACTGAACTTTGTCCAAGCCATCATGGTTTTTCGACAACACCGCGATATCATTTGCCCCCATAAACTGTGGCGGATCATCTGCCACATACAGTTGCTGTTGAATGCCTTGGTTGATTAAATCACAAATTTTCCATGCCACTTGTTGAGCTTCATTCTTTTTATCTTCAAGTAACAGCCAACGCAGCGGAACATGGTTTTCACCCTGTGCATCGACCAAAGCGGGATGTGGACGAGTCCCTGCTTCTACAGGCTGATAATAGACCTGCTCACCAAAGTCCTGTTGGCGTTGGAATAAAGCATCCACCACCTGTACCAGTTTTTGCACAGAGCGATGATTATATTTCAAACTATACTGTCGACCTTGCTTTGCCAAAACATCTAAACGTGCCTTGTTATAGGTCAGCATGTCCCCCCCACGAAAGCCATAAATAGCTTGTTTCGGATCACCGACCATAATCATACAGCCTTGATGATAACGCTGCGCATCACGCCAAATCCGCGCCAACATATCATCTTGGTCTTGGTTGGTGTCTTGAAACTCATCCACTAAAATGAGTGGATAGCGTGCCTGTACAAACTGGGCAAAGCGCCTGCCCTGCTCGCCCTGTAAAGCTTCTGACAAGGTCCGAATTTGTTGGGCAAAGGTCGTTTCACTCTTTTGCTGCAACACTTGCGGTAAACGCTTTTTCACCTCAGAGCTTAAGTGATATTTCAAATACGCATCCAGCACATCCAAATTGAGCTCTAGCTCTGTCAACGCCTCTAAGAAACTGTGAACCTGTCGCCACACTGGATGCTGTTCAAACTGTTCCAATACATCCACGGCACATTTATTTAAGACTTTTTTCGTCGCGAGGTCAGTCAGGTGCTTTAAGGTTTTTTCAAAATGTGGCGCAAATAAAGCATAAGCCCGTTGCTCTTTCAATGCAGTCAAAAAAGCAGGTAAGTCCTGACATAAAATACGTTGCATCAAAGCATCGGTGCGCCATTTTTTCCCCAACACCGCATGGTATTGCCCCTCAGGGGCATAATAGTCTTTCAATCCTTCAATCTGCACCACATCCAGCGTGGTAAATTGATCAATGGCCTGCTCAAATTGCGTCAAATCAAGTACAGGTTTTTCCACCTGTTGAAACTGTGCTGATGCAAAGTTCAAACTATTTTCGACAATCGGCACATAAGCCTGTTCGGTTTTTAATTTTTGTTTTAACAGTAAATAATTCACCACAGGCTGTGGCTGCGCCTGAATCCACTCACGTAATACATCATGAATGAGCTGTTGAGTATAACTCTGCGCATCATCGGTGATATCCGCACGCTCAATCTTGCCACTTTCAAAAGAAAACTCACGCAGTAGCTTTTGACTAAAACTGTCCAATGTCCCGACAAATAACTCATCTAACTGATCAATCACTAACTTCAAACGCTCTTGAGCGAAACCGACCCGCTGCGCATAGTCTGTCAGTACTTTGATAAAAAGCGGATCTTGTTCAACAGTTATTTTGGCCTGTATTTCTCGCTCGGTTAGACTTTGACAACCTTCAAAATAACGTAAGGTGTCAATCAAACGTGCCCGAACGCGACTTTTCAGCTCCGCGGCGGCAGCACGGGTGAAGGTGGTTGCAATGACCTGATTCGGCAAATAGGCTCCGAGAAAAATGCGTACCATTAAACTGGATAAAGTAAAAGTCTTGCCTGTGCCTGCTGAAGCTTCAATCCAATGCAAGCCCTGAAAGCTCATATCGGCAATGGGTTGATAAGACATGTTCGATGGAGTGACCTGAGACTGGGCTGTCATGACTTAGTCCTCAAGGCTTTGCTGATGCAAAAAAATCGGATGATATAGCTCATAAGAAAACTGCTCACAGGCATGGGCAAGTAATGCTTTGGCATCCTGCTCTTGTAAAATAAACTGCCAGTCGCGGTGTGCTTTATTGGCTTCATTTTCAGTCATTGAAAAACCACTAAAACGACCATCTTCTTCCCAAACTTTATAAATGGCGTCCATGTCCGCAATCACCATCTGTTCCTGATCATTCAGTTTCCATTCATGCGTTTTATCTTTTTCTGCAATTTTCAACAGCAAGGCCGCAGGTAAAACCAAAGGCTGAGTTTGTGCATACTCCCATGCTTTCAACCAAGGCTTGAGCCATTCACGCGCCTGATTTGAACTCACACCAGTACATAAAATGGTTCGGTCACTAAACACCACGATGCGTTGATATTGCTGTCCGCCATCACCTAAGTTCACATAAGCCAACCACAATAAATACTCCAACCAAACTTTGGCACGGCGCTTTGCTCTTGCACTAGACGCTTCCAGACTGACCCATTTTTCAGCACTGTATTTGGCTAAGGTAATATTGATCTGTAAATGTTCATTCACCTTCCAGACTTGTTGGGTCGTGGCTGTGGTCTCAGGTGCATAGCGTTGTAAACGGGTCAGCAAGCGCTGCTGCTCAAGCACGCTCATTTGCCAGACCCCATCTTGCACTTTACCAATCGGGAGTTGATCCATCAGAAGGTTGGCATCTGCTTCTGCTTCATGTTGTTGTAAAAAATGACGAATGGCATAACGTCCTAAACCATCAAGTAGTAACGGCTCTTGCGTTGCAGGAATCTCTTCTGGTTTTAAGTTTTCCACGCCTAAAGTCTTGAGATACAGCCGTGCAGGGAAAGTGATGTCCTGAATCCACTGCTGACTGTCAAGAACTTGAATGTCTTGCTCTAATTTTGGATACGGCGTGTTGACCCAACTGCTGCGTTGCCCCGATGCATGTTGCAATTGTTTCGCGACCTGAAACCATTGATCTTGAAAACGGATACTGTGCTCAGACTCAAAACCACGTGGATCAAAAGGCAATAAAGGATGAACATGATATAGCGATGCTAACTGTGCAGGGACAGTCACACCATGCTGATCAACCGTTGCATTGACACTCTTGGTCTGTGTGTCAGGCTGCACAATAAAGGCCATATGCTGAATCAGTTCTTGCAATACTGTAGACGGATCCCGGACTTCACCATCGTTAATATCAAAGCCATTATAAAATAACCATACGTTCTCTTGTGCCAACAACAACGCATCTAGAAAAGCCCCTTGATCGTCTTCCAAACGGGAACGATCCCCCAGCTGTGGCTTCAGTAAATCCATCAAGTCAAAAGGCAAATGCGCACTGCGGTTAGGAAACTTGCCACTGTCCAAGCCCAACATCACAATCAGCTTATACGGCACAGGCCGAATCTGACCAATTTGACTAAATGTGATCTGCCCTGTGGGTTCTGCATAGTCCAATTGCGCTTCTAAGGTCTTTTGAATTTCCTCTAACACATAAGGTAAAGGTAAACTTAAACTGCGCAGTGCATGATGGTCGTGTTCATCGTAGAAACTTGCCAAAGTCAGCATACGTTCTTGTTTTTTGACCATCTTATACACTGCGGCCAAAGACTCGACACCCGCGACTTCAAACTCGCGAATATCCTCCATCAAACGATTCAGCCAAGTTTCTGCCGTCGTCCGTTGTCCTATTTCATGCGCGATCATCCACTCGGAACGGTGTTTAAAATCCTGATAAATTTCAATCAAAATACCAATCAGCTCAAAATCACTCGACTGTACTTGGGCATAGCTCAAGGTCTCATGAAACAGCACATGTTCTGGTACAGCGACGCCTAAAGCCAAACGATCTAAAGCAAACTTCAGACTATAACGATAGTCCTCATCCCCTTCGGCCAGACTACGTTTTAAATGTTCAGCATCCAAT
>NZ_DKIK01000176.1:0-12397 GCF_002454215.1 Acinetobacter sp. UBA6720 | reverse complement strand
GCGACCCAAGTCTTTCGGGTCGATGGGTAAGTACGGCATATCCCAAATTTCTTCGTTCTTTTGGAACTCGAAGCCTTTTTTGATGGCATCTTGGTGTGAACCAGAGAACGCTGTGAAGACCAAGTCACCTGCATAAGGGTGGCGAGGGTGAACAGGCAAGCCTGTACATTCTTCTACCGTTGCAATAATTTCATTAATATTTGAGAAATCTAAGTTTGGTGCAACGCCTTGGGTATACATGTTCAAGGCAATTGCAGCAACATCGACATTACCTGTGCGTTCGCCATTACCAAACACACAACCTTCGACACGGTCTGCACCCGCCATAATCGCCAATTCTGATGCCGCAATCCCACAGCCGCGGTCGTTGTGACAGTGTACCGAAATGATGACACCATCACGACGTTCAATGTTACGGTGCATCCATTCGACTTGGTCTGCATAAACATTCGGTGTTGAAACTTCAACTGTTGCAGGTAAGTTTAAGATTACTTTATTGCTTGGAGATGCTTCCCAAATTTCCGTGACTGCATCACACACGTCTTTTGCAACGTCTAATTCGGTTGCAGAGAAACACTCTGGACTGTATTGGAATATCCACTCCGTTTCAGGATATTGTGCTGCATATTCTTTAACTTTGGTCGCTGCATTAACTGCTAATTTTTTCGCACCCGCAACATCGACATTTAAAACTTTTTGACGGAAGGTTGGGGCATTTGAATTATAAATATGCACAATTGCACGTTTTGCGCCGACTAAAGATTCAAAAGTACGTTGGATCAAATGATCACGTGCTTGAACCAAAACTTCGATATAGACATCGTCTGGAATGTGATTTTCTTCGATCAATTTGCGGGTAAAGTCAAAGTCAATTTGAGATGCAGAAGGGAAACCGATCTCAATGTGTTTGAAACCAATTTTGACCAACATTTGGAACATTTTAAATTTTTGTTCCATATCCATCGGTTCAAAAATTGCTTGGTTACCATCACGTAGGTCAGTACTCATCCAAATAGGCGCTTTTGTAATTTCGTTGTTTGGCCATTGACGGTCTGGCAAGTCAACACGTTGGTACATGCGACGATATTTTTTACTTGGATCAGCTAACATCATGAGGTAACTCCTTACATAGTATGGGTTGCATTTGAGTGGGTAAGAAAAAGCAACCTACTATTTCTATAGATTGTGTCTATGTGCTCTATTTACAAGGGAGTCTTCAGGGAGTGCGTAAACATAAATGTTTGATACGACTTAGATTTACCGTGAGTAACCTTGTAAGCTTATATTGAAGAGTTTAATGCAGTTAAGTCGAAAAGATTTTTCTTTTTTTATGGCTTTTAGTCGTATCTGAAAAAATATTTCCCGCTATTGGGCGCTATAGGGGAAATATTTCCGCATATGTTTTCAATGTGTTTGATATTTTTCTATAAATAACGAATTTGATTCATTTCATTCGCTATTTATAGAGGGTTATGAAAACTCTATAACCATATCTGTCTGTATATCTGCAAGAGTTGCAGTGCCCATCAAAGCCATGGTGATTTCAAACTCTTCTTTTAAGATTTTAAGCACGTGGGCAACGCCTAAAGCACCTGCGGTGGCCAGACCATAAATACACGGTCGCCCAACTAAAACTGCGGAAGCACCTAAGGCAATCGCCTTAAATACATCTGAACCGCGACGAATACCTCCATCATATAAAAGCGGGAAGTCACTAGGTACGGTCTTTTTGATGAGCTGCAAGGCTTTCAATGGGGGAATGCAGGTATCTAAAACGCGACCACCGTGGTTGGAGACAATCAGGCCTTGTACGCCGTGTTGAATGGCCAGTTGCGCATCGAGTGGACTGACGATGCCTTTTAACAGAATGGGTAAATCAGTCTGTTGAACTATCCACGCGATATCTTCCCATGTAGGGGCAATTTTCATTAGGCCATTAAACACGGGATGATCACCTTCTTGCAGTTCAGGTAGCGGAATATGAGCAGGGGTATGTGGGTGTTGCATGCCTTCAGGTAAGTGAAAAAATGCACGACGTTCACGGTCACGAATCCCTGTATGTGGTGAGTCTACAGTGATGACAATGGCGGTGAAATTTTGTCCCTCAGCGAGTTTAAGCAAAGCCAAAGATTTATCGCGGTCACCTTGCCAGTACAGTTGAAACCATTTGTAGGGATTCTCTGATTTAAATGTGCGCATATCGGTATTGGTAAAAGTACTCAAAATCATATTACTGCCGAGTACTTCAGCCGCCAACGCGGTTGCAGCTTCTGCGTCAGGATGAAACTGCTGTTGATGACCAATCGGTGCAACAAAAATAGGATGTGGAAAGCTTTGTCCTAAGATTTCACAGCTCGTATTGCCGTGAGTGAGATCTCTTAACATGCGTGGTATTAAGTGCAGGTTTTGGAATTGAGCGAGGTTATTCTGAACACTGAGCTCATCCATTGAACCACCTTGCAAATAGTGCCAAACCATTTCTGGCAGATGTTTTTCTGCTTGGCGCTCATAGTCTGCAACGGTTTGCAGGGAGGCAGGAATTTGGGTGAGTGGTGCTAAGATTGGTGCAGGGTTCATAAGTCAGCCCATTGACGTAATAAATTATGATAATGGTGAGTGAGATTCAGCACTTCTTCACTGTCCCCGAGCTGTTGGCGTAGTTTTAAGATGGTCATGTCCAAGTTAAATAGCATACTGCGTTGCCAATCATCTTTGACCATACTTTGCATCCACGTAAATGAAGCAATCCGTTTCCCTTGGGTCACGGGTTCAACACGATGTAGACTGGTTGCAGGGTAAATAATCGCATCGCCTGCGTCGAGTTTGACTTCATGGCTACCATAATGATCTTCAATGATTAATTCACCGCCTTCATATTCATGCGGTTCTGACAGAAAAACGGTGATGGAAACATCGGTACGAATTGCTTGTCCTGCATCCGAGCTAAACTGTATTGCACTATCCACGTGGTTGCCGTATGCGCCAAGGGATTGATAGCAATTAAACATCGGGGTTAATACATGTTTTGCCAAAGTTGCAGATCGAATTAAAGTGTTTTTTTGGATGGCTTGTGAAAGTATAGGGTGAAGTGTTTGATAAATTGCACTATGTACATCAATTTGTAAGTTACTTTTAATTTTTTGTGCCTGTGCACCTGCGCTATCCTGTCCTGAAACCCATGCATGGCTATGATCCAGTTGGTGTCGAATTTGCGCTACTTGTTGTTTGGTTAACACAGCTGGAATATGTAGCATCATATCGTTTTAGGCTCCCCTTGGGACAAGCTGGCCATTGGCTAAGATAGATTTGAATGTAAAAATGTAGTGTATTGGGATAATACACTACATTTGTTTGAGGTCTAAACGCGTTTTAGTTTGGTTCTTAGAACTTATAGTTAAAGGTCAGTGCCGCAGAGCGTGGTTGTCCCATTACTAATCGTGCACCGCTATTATTAAGCGTACTAATGTAATCTTTATCTGCAAGATTGTAGATGTTTAGATTTAATGAGGCATGTTCATTAAAGGTATAACCCAGTAAGGCATCAAATACCACATAACTTGGAATAACAGGCATGGTTGTTGTTGCGGTTGAACCTGTGCTAATTGCACGCTTTTGTTCATCTACATAACGTGCTCCAAGACCCGCTCTAAAACCAGCTACGCTATAAGTCGTCCACAACGTTGCAGTCCAGTCAGGCGACCAGCGAACTGAATTATTTTCAGTCCACACTTTAGTCGTTGCATTATAGGTTTGCTGGTTCTCTTGTTCTGTGTCCATAAAGGCAACACCTGCTGAGACATTCCACGCACGTGTCAATTGACCAACAGCACCTAACTCTAAACCTTTAACTGTTGTTTTTCCTTCAGGAATGTACAGTAAGCTAATCGGATCTTGAGTAATTTGGTTTTCATTTTCTGTATGGTAAGCCGCAGCAGTTAAAATGAGTTTGTCTTCATTGAATGTCCATTTTGTCCCAATTTCATAATGATGGGTTTCCTGTGGCTTAACAGTTGGATCATTCGCAGCATTTGCGGCTGAGCTGGCACTATTGTTGAGAACGAATGCCGTACCTGGTGGTGTCAATGATTTCGCATAAGAAGCATACACACTACTTGCAGGGGTTGGTTTAAACACAGAACCGAGTTTCCAACTGACCAGTGTACCATGCGTACTCAACTGGCTTGGTGTGCGGGTCACGGCTAAAGTAGAAGAATTCGTCGTGACGGTTAAAGCATCGGATTGGGTGTCGTAATAATCGACACGGACCCCACCATTAAGCTGGAAACGTTCGCCAAATTTTAAAGTATCAAATAAATAGGCCGCGACAGTATCTGTTTGGCCATTGGCATATGCCCCCGTGTAGACGAGGTCTGGTAAACTTTGATAAGGGTTAGGTGTGTATAAACTTGCAGATGTAATGCTTGGTGCAGCTTTCCCTGGGGTTTGTGTGCTTAATGTTTTATTGTATTGTTCTTCGCGTAAGAGCTCTAAACCAGCAACGATGTCATGTTCAATCGCACCCGTTTGAGTGTTGATGTTGAGTGTAGTTTGGTTGGTCAAAATCTTATTTTCTTGATCGACCCCTTGGCGAGTTCGAGCTACAGACCATGAGTCTGGATCTTTAGGTGTTGCAAGATTGCTAATGACTAAAGCATTCACTCCCGTTAAGACGCGATTCATTTCAGTTTTACCAAATCTTGAAATATTGGTGAGTTTCACACCTTTGCTTAGATCACTTTCAACTTTGGCTGTAAACATGTGGGCTTCAACGTCTTCATAATCATTGACGCTACCGTAGAAGTTCTCACGATCAACAGGTTCTGCTGCATTCACAGCAGTATTGATGATGTCTCTTTGTGCTTGGGTTAGTTTTGTATCCGTGTTGTTGTAGTAAAAGCCGTCCATGCCAATGGTTGGAATACCACCATCTGGGATATTGTTTTGTACTATATGCTGTGAATATAAATAAAAACGTGTATCGCTATCTAAGCCAAAGGCAATAGATGGAGCGATGGCATAACCATTATTTTCTACATAGTCACGACCATCTACCCCGCCTTGCTGACCCATTACATTTAGACGAAGTGCAGACCCTTCAGAAAGGGCTTGGTTGATGTCTGCAGTAAGACGTGCATGTTCTGCTGTATTGTAAGTTGCAGAAACTTCTTGGCTGTTTTCTAAATGCGGTAATTTGCTGACGAGATTAATATATCCACCCGCACCACCACGACCAGCTTCTGCCCCTGATGGTCCTTTAACGACTTCAATTTGCTCAAGATTATAGATATCACGGCTCACGGCGCCAATATCACGAATGCCATCGACATAAATTGAGTTTTTGGTGTCGAATCCACGCATTTGAAAAGAATCGCCTGCACTGGTATTACCATTTTCCCCAAGTTGTAACGTAATTCCTGGTGTATTACGTAATGCTTCAGTTAGAGATGTTGCACCTTGTTCTTTGAGTAATTCTTTTTTAATTACAGAAATCGTTTGTGGTGTATCAACTAAAGGTTGGGTGTATTTTGCAGAACTAACTTTGTCTGTTTTGTATTTACTTTCGACTTCCGACTTCACTGTAATGGTAGGTAGCACAGTTGAATCATCTTTTGTTGGCGTTGCTGCATGTGCCATCAGTGGGAGAGAAGCTGCTAATGCAACAAATTGTGCAGTACGGTTATGTTTACGGCTTTTGATTTTTGCCATTGTCGGTGTCCCAAATAATATACGACAGAGTTCCATCACTGCTCAGTTCGGGTCGAACCATAAAGTGCAGTAATCATGGAGGTATTGTTAAGCTATGTAACTGTGGTTGCGAATTCTATTGATAATAATTATCGTTAACAATGGTTTTTAGGCTGAAAAATTCACTTGTATGTATGGAAATAATGTTTAATAAATCTTTATTAATTAAGGAAAACAATAATGATTGGTGAAAAGTAAACTAAATATAATGGTGAATTAAAACAAATGGTAAAAATATAGTTAAACCAATATCTTATAATTATATGAAAAGTGTATGGCTTCCATTGAAGCATAGTCAATCCATGCTTCAAAATGGACTAATTCTATTAGTTTTACTTAAAGCTCAGCCCATTTTCGCATCAGATTATGATACAGGCTAGTGAGCTTTACCACCTCTCCATGTTGGTCGCTCAGTTGCACACGTAGGTTTTGGATAGTTTGGTCAAGATTAAACAAGATATGACGATCAGCATCATCACGAATCATACTTTGAACCCAAAAGAATGAAGCCACGCGGCAACCCTGAGTTACAGGGGTGACTTCGTGTACGCTAGTCGATGGATATAGAATCATATCTCCAGCAGGTAGTTTTACTTCATGATAACCATAAGTATCTTCTACGACCAAATCTCCGCCTTCATACTCGTCAGGCTCACTCAAAAAAACAGTACAGGATAAATCGGTACGAATCCGATCTTTGCTTCCAGCAATCCAACGAATGGCATTATCGACATGGAAACCAAAGGTTTCCCCTTGTTCATAGCGGTTAAAGTAAGGTGGCAAAATATCTAAGGGTAGGGCGGCGGATAGAAATAATGGATGCTTTCCGAGTGCTTCTAGAATGATATTGCCTAAGTGTTGAGTGAGAGGGTGATCTTCAGGGAGTTGTTGGTTTTGTTTTACATTTTTTGAGAGTGATCCTGTGGTTTTTTTACCATCAATCCACTCGACTTTTGCCATTTCATGGCGAAAGTATTGAACTTGTTCTTTGCTTAACACATGGGGAATATGGTGGATCACAATACGGCCTGCTGAAAAGGAAAAACATCTTTAATGTTTAAGCATATATAAAAATAGCCTCAAAGAGAGGCTATTTTTATATAATTCGATCATGAATGCATGAGATTCAGTCGGTTCACTTAGTATTTGAAGTTCAAAGACAGTACTGCGCTACGACCTTCAGCTTCAGTTGCATAGTGAGAAGCATACGCTTTAGTGAAGTAACGTGTATCAGTCAAGTTATTAATATTTAACTGAAGATTCACATTTTTGTTAACGTTATAACGCGCCATCGCATCGTAACGTACATAACCTGGAACAAATTTGGTGTTTGCTGCATTCGCATAGACTTTGTCCATTGCTACTGCGCCAGCACCTAAAGTCAACTGTGGCATTACTTGGTAAGTGGTCCATAGTGTCGCAGAGTTCTTAGCAACGTTTTGAACTTGGTTACCGTTGCTTCGGTTTGCAATGTAAATTGGCGCTGAAGATGTTCCTATATTTTCGAAACCACCATCAATAAGCTCACTGTCTAAATAAGTATAACCCGCAGATACAGTCCATTTTTCAGTAATGTTACCGTTCACGCCAAGTTCGATACCATCTACACGTGTCTCACCGATATTTTTGGTTGTACCTTCGTCGGTTGTTGCACGCGTATTGGTTTTTTCAGTACGGAAAATGGCTGCAGTTAAATTAAGTTTGTCATTCAAGACATCCCATTTCGTGCCAATTTCATAAGTTTTAACTTCTTCGGGTTTTAAGTTCTGAATAGCGGCCGTAATACCTTCTGAACCATCACCACCATCTACACCGACTGGATTTGATGAGGTTGCATAACTTGCATAGATCGAGCCGTTTTCGACTGGCTTGTAGACTAAGCCAACTTGGTAGTTGATAAAATCAGAGTCGTTTTTAATCGCTACTTTATCGCCAGCTTTTGCTGTTGCTGGATTTGCAATAACAGCGCTATTACGAGCACCATATGTCATGGTTTGCTTAGCAGAATAGTCATCCCAACGAAGACCTAAATCTAAAATCCATTGTGGGCTAAATTCAATACTGTCTAGGAAGTAAACAGAGGTATTCTCATTTTCAATTTTATAACGGTCAGCGCCTTCTGTACTGATGCTACCTGTCCATTGCCCACGATTAGGATTTTGTACAGAAGTACACCAGCCTGAAGCAATAGCCGCAGCATTACATGAGCTATTCGCAGTACCAGTAGAGGTCAAACCATCAATAATATATTGGGTACGATCCGTTTCTTGGTCAGAGTACTCTACACCTAAGTTAAAGCTGTGCTTTAAGCGGCCAGTATTAAACTTACCCGCTAAAGCCAGTTGATCGGTAAAGGTATCTGTATTGGCTACACGTGAGTTCGTACGCGCCCAAACATTTCCTGTTAAAGCTCCTGTAGCATCATAAAAGTTACCTTTTGAATCATCTGGATTGGTCCAAAGATAGTCATTTTTAGATTTATTATAAACAGCGGTATTCGTAATGGTTAAATTATCAGTAAGATCGTGCTCAAGCTTGATGGTTCCTGATTGATTTTCTTGTTTTTGGAAATCGCGATCTTTCCAGCCGTAGTACATACCTTGTTCAACATCAATCGGTTTACCATTGCCATTTAGACCCGCTTTTGCATTTGTAGCTGCAAATGGGTTGTTATATGGAATGCCTGAATCAGGGGTATCATCAGTTTTGAGGTAGTAGTAGCTTAAAGTTGCACGTGTATCACTGTCTAAGCCAAAAGTAATACTTGGCGCAATACCTGCACGTGCATATTCAGTACCATCTTCTTGACCTGCTTTGTCATTGTGGTGACCCATTACAGCAACACGAGCTGCAATACCATTGCCGAAGTCTTTGTTACCATCTAGCGTGATACGTTGGTAATCATCCGTCCCCGCACCTACAGAGCCTTCTAGAAAGTCACCTTTTTTAGCCACTTTAGAAATCATGTTGATGCTACCACCAGTGGTACCCGCACCGCCCATAGCAGATGCGGAACCTTTAGTAATTTCAACTTGCTCAATCGCAAACATTTCACGGTTTTGAGACGTCGAGTTACGTACGCCATCGACAAACATTGAACTTTCTGAGTTATAACCACGGATAAATGGACGATCTCCATTTGGGTTTCCGCCTTCACCAGCACCGAGGGTAATACCTGGTACGGTACGTAAAGCATCGCTTAACGTTGTAACTTGAGTGTCTTCAATCAACTGTTTAGAAATAACAGCAACAGACTTTGGAGTATCCAGTAGGGGAGCAACAAATTTGCTGTTTGCAGATTTATCGACTTTCAAACTTTGTTCTGCTGCCGCTTCCGTGTGAATTGTTTCTAGTTGCGTAACTTGATCTTGCGCAACAGCATTGACTGCAATCACTGAAAGTGTTGAAGCGATTGCTGAAGAAACCAGCTTTTTACGTGTTTTGATGAAGGCCATAACGAGTCTAGTTCTAGCGTTGTAAATTAGTATGCGAATAATAATGATTCTTATTTTTTGTTTCCTAATTGTTACATTGAAATTTTAGATGTTAAGAATGAATTAAACTGGAAAAATAAATGTAATAATATAATAAAATCAACATATTTAATTGATTTTTATATCTATTGGAAAAGTAGATTGTATTTTTGTAATATTATTGAAATTTAGAATCTATATTTTTATCAGTCATATTTTTGAAAATGTCTGATGAATATGAAGGAATTGTGTTGGATCTATATGCTCCATGTAGCTTCTCAAAAAAACCTGCCGAAGCAGGTTTTTTACATGATGCTAAGTATCATTAGAAATCATAAGAAATGGATAGCCAATAGTTACGATCTGGAATGTATGTACCAGCTAGACCACTTGTTGTTTTAGTATATAAAAATGCATTTACAGTTTCACCTTTGGTGTTGGTGAAAGTATTGTAATCACCAAAGTCTTTATCAAATAAATTATTAATTCTGCCTGATAGAGTAATTTGGTTATTCACCTTATACGATGCACCTAGATTGAATAGCTCATATGCTTTTAATTCATTACCCGTGATTCCAGCCTCACGAATAGTATCCGTATTGGCCGTAGGGTCAGTAAAACGTGTTCGTTTTGACTTATATTCTGCTTCTAACCACGTAGAAAATTGATCATTTACATACCATGTACTTGTTAAATTAACAGCATGACGTGGAGTATTTTCTATAGGTTGTCCTTTGTTTTCTCCTTTTGTGATTTCAGACTCCAGCCATGTATAGTTTGCTTTAACATTAAAGCTTGGTGAAATATCATATTTCGCACTTAGTTCTACACCATAGCTTTCAGCTTCATCAGCATTTCCTTGAAATGAAAAATTTTCTTGATAAGAGAAATTGCCGACAGTCATACAATCACTTGCGGGTGTGCTTCCTGTAGGACGGCTTTCCCATAAACAATTTTCATATGTTTTTGCGCCAGAAATGATCAGATCTTTAAATTCTGTAAAAAAAGCCGTTGTTGTTAATGAAAAATTGGTCAAATCGTCATAGACGAAGCCAATTTCATAATTAGTCGTTTTTTCTGGCTTTAAGTCGGGGTTTCCTAATGATACTGACTTCCCTTGAGCAGTAAATCCATTAATTCCATCGTGCAAGTCATTGGCAGTAGGGACTTTATATCCTGTACTTACACCACCTTTAAGTGTCCAATTATCATTTGTATTCCAGACTAAATATGCTCTTGGTGTAAAGTGTCCACCAAAGGCGCTATGATCTTCATAACGTCCACCAAAGGTGAAAGCTACAGCATCTGTTAAATGCCATTCATCTTCTGTAAATACTGACCATGAATCTTGAGTAAAGGCTTGACCATTACCAGCAGAAGTATCTATCGTTTCGCCATCTTTATATTCAACACCAGCAGTAATTTTGTGGTTTTTTATAGATGTAATAATACGGGAATCAATAGTTAAATCTGTGTTTTCTAATTTGCGGTTAGTTGTACCATCTGAATAATAGTTATATTCAGGAACATCACCTTTAGGCAGGCGTCGGCCTTCTTGTTGAGATTTGACTTGGCTTGCAAAAGTTTTCCATTGACCAAAATTCAGGTCAGCATCAACCCCAGCAGAGATACGATCTCTTAAAAACTTAATTTCATCCTTATAAGAACCGATACCTGTAGGTAAACCTGTTGTACGGCTATAATCATAATGTTCACCTAAGCGTGCATCACTATTGTCAAAGCGCTGTTCAGAATGATCAAAGTCGAGCCAAGTGGATAAACTATCATCAATTTTATAGGTCAGTTTTGAGCCTATCGAGTAGTTATTTGCTTCTACAGTACGAGGATCTCGTCCTTGGCTACCTAAATCAATTACTTTTTTAGGCGTAACTAAACGCTCAGAATTATCTCGATGGAAAAAATCACCACGGAGTTGCAGACCAAGAGTGTCTTGAATTAAAGGTCCATTGACCACCGCACTGGTTTTCCAGTTATTGCCAATGTCTGAGTTTTCTTGGAGTGTTTGTTCGAGTGAGACATTACCGCTCCATTCTGAACTGACCTTTTTAGTAATGATATTAATAATACCGCCCATTGCATCTGAGCCATATAGTGTCGACATTGGGCCACGAATGACTTCAATGCGTTCAATTGCTGCTAAAGGAGGCATAAAACCAGTGGAAAACTCACCAAAACCATTTGGGCCAATTGAGCCAGATGTGTTTTGACGTTGTCCATCAATTAGAATGAGTGTATACGCTTGGTTTAGGCCTCGTATTTGTATATTTAAGCCACCTGTTTTTCCTTGACCATTTCTAACATCTACACCTGGGACTTCAGTAAGAGCATCTGCGATACTAGTAATCCCTTTTTTTTTCAAATCATCAGCCGTAATGACACTAATAGAGGCAGGTGCATTTTTAATATCTTGTTCAAAGCCAGCAGCTGAAACCACAATGGTGGAAAGCTGGTGGGTGGATGAATCTTCAGTTGTTGTTTCTGCAAAAACAGGTGTGGCTATTGCCCCGAGCAATGCCAGTGAAAGAGGGTGTAGATTAAACTTACTCATAACTAGAGTTCCAATGACGGACGAGAAAAAAAAGAAAAAATGTTCAATTATGGTGCAAATCTTAATGGTAGTATTTATCATTTGCAACAAAAACTATAAAAAATATAATACTTTGTACTTAATTTGGTGGGAATGTGGAGATGAGGGGAAAATAAAAAACTGCTAAAAGAATTAAAAAATATATGGTTTCAATCAGGTGTTTTGTATATCGTTCAATGTTGTCATATAATGTGGCACTTTTTAAAATTGTTATTACCAAAATATTGAGGAAGCCATGCAAGTAACTTCTGAAGCGGTTTCGGGTGTTACCCGTCGTTTAAATGTATCTGTACCGACGAGCCGTGTTAACGAGCAGTTCGAAGCTCGCTTAAAACGCACTGCTAAAACTGTGAAGATCAACGGCTTCCGTCCAGGTAAAGTGCCAGTAAATGTTGTTCGTCGTGAATATGGCGCGGGTATCTACCAAGAAGTCGTAAGCGACATCATTCGTGACACGGTATTCGAAGCAATCCAACAAGAAAAAATCAATGCTGTTGGTATGCCAAACATTGAAAAATCTGAATTAAAAGACGACGCGCTTGTATATGAAGCGACTGTTGAAGTTTATCCA
>NZ_DKIK01000038.1:2654-3056 GCF_002454215.1 Acinetobacter sp. UBA6720 | reverse complement strand
AAAACTAAGACTGACAATCTTAATCAGGGCGCTTAGCTCAGTTGGTAGAGCGTCTGCCTTACAAGCAGAATGTCGGCGGTTCGATCCCGTCAGCGCCCACCATATTTTACGACGCAGCGGTAGTTCAGTTGGTTAGAATACCGGCCTGTCACGCCGGGGGTCGCGGGTTCGAGCCCCGTCCGCTGCGCCATTTAAATATAAATTTAAGTTCCTGAGCTTAAATTTGAAATCTAAGACTGACAATCTTAAATCAGGGCGCTTAGCTCAGTTGGTAGAGCGTCTGCCTTACAAGCAGAATGTCGGCGGTTCGATCCCGTCAGCGCCCACCATATTCAAGCTGTAAAGCTTAATGACCCTAATTGCATTCGCAATTACCGTTGCAGCGGTAGTTCAGTTGGTTAG
>NZ_DKIK01000038.1:0-2513 GCF_002454215.1 Acinetobacter sp. UBA6720 | reverse complement strand
TCTTTCTTGCATCATAAAAATAGCAATGCTATTTTTACTTCTCAAGGGCGCTTAGCTCAGTTGGTAGAGCGTCTGCCTTACAAGCAGAATGTCGGCGGTTCGATCCCGTCAGCGCCCACCATATTCCCTAGTCGTAAAAACCTTGCTTATCTCAAGCTGTTTTCATACACTTCTGTGCAATAATAATTTTAAAACATGACAGATTTATGAGAAATCCATATCAACGCAAAGCTGCATCTAAAAATCAAAATATTGCTTACGATCCTCTCCAAGTTTATCGCCTTTTTATTGAAACTATTGTGCATCAGGGCCATGTTTTGGCGTTGTATCATGATGGGTGGGCACTCTGTGCTACACCAACTGGACAGCGTTCATTTGCGATGTGGCAGAGTAAAGGCTTAGCACAGCTTTTAGTGAAAGATAATTGGGCGGGTTATGAAATTCAGAGTATTGGTTTAACGGACTTGGTTGAAAAAGTGATTCCTTTTTTACGTGTTGAAAATACGACAGTGTCGATGAATTTAACACCAGAAGGGCAGAATGTTTTGGTTGCTCCTGAAAAATTATTATTAGATATTAAAAATTATCTGTATCAGTTTTCGATACAAAAGCCTGATTTATTCAAGCAATTACAATTGCCTTCACCACGTCATATTCGTCTGCATTAATATATTGTTTTGCTTTAGTATTCGTTGAGTAGCCAACCGCTAATAAAGGCAAAATACTCTCGTAGCCATGCGTTATAGCGAGTTTCAAGTGGTGTTTTAGCACCGATCATGATGGGTGATTGATAACCTTGGCGAATTGCAATCGCACGACTACGTGGAATGTGGAAATCGCTGGTGACAATCGCAATCGGTTGTTCAATAGAGATATGTTGTTGAGCTAAAATCTTTTTGCTATTGAACAGGTTTAACTCTGTACTGGTACTTTGTTCTTCGGTGTAGATGCGATGGGCTGGAATATGGTGTTGATCCACCAAATATTGACGCATTGCGTTGGCTTCGCTGATGTTTTGCTGTGGAGATAGCCCACCACTTACAACAATAATAGTTTCTGGATATTGTTTTACGTAATGAGCTGCCTGATCTAAGCGACTGGCTAAGGTTGGACTCGGTTTACCGTGCTTTAGCCCACTGCCAAGAACTAAAACGGCGGGTGCATTGACATGGGGTATGTTTTGTTCATTTGAAAATTTTAAAAAGAGAAAGAAAATGGCTAAACTACAAATCCATAGCAAGAAAATAGCCCAAGTGTAACGCCATATTGATTGTCGGATTTTATTGGTTTGAATATAAGCCCTAAGCCTAGGGGCGGTGAGTGCATAAATCAGCAGACCTAATCCAATAAACAAAGGCAGGAGAATGCCGAAATCAAAGCGGAGTTTTAAAATAAAATACAAGCCATTTGCGAAAAGTAATGAACCGATGACAAAACTAATGATTCTTTTTGATTTTTGCATGTAGGCTTGTGAGTTTAGGCTTTGCATGGATTTTAGCAAATTTATATATAAAAAAACCGAGCACTGTGGCTCGGTTTTCTCATCTTGATTTAATGTTTAATAAACATCACGACGGTAACGACCTTCTTGGCGGAGTTGATCTAATTTTTCTTCGCCTAAGATTTCTACCAACGCTGTATCAACATCACTTGCCATCCCATTAATGCTACCGCAGACATAAATGACGGCACCCTTTTCAACCCATGTTTTAAGCTCATGGGCTTGTTCAGTCAGTTTATGGTGTACATAAACTTTCTCTGCTTGATCTCGTGAGAATGCTAAATCTAAGCGTTGCAACATGCCTGTGGTTTGCCATGCTTCAATCGTACTTTGATAGAAGAAATCATGTTCACGCTGACGCTCACCAAAGATCAACCAGTTTTGAGTATAGTCTAGGCGGGTACGTGCATGGAGTAGACTCATTAAACCGGCGATGCCTGTGCCATTACCAATACAAATGATAGGACGGTTGTCATTGATCAAGTGGAAAGATTCATTGGTACGAATACGTAGTGCAATAGGTTGCTGAAGCTCGGCATGTCGGGTTAACCAACCTGAACCTAAGCCCAGTTCACCTTCTAAATCTTGCTGTTGGCGCACAACCAACCGTAACACTTGTTGGGCCGGTACACTTGCAATCGAGTATTCACGTGTAGGTAAAGGGCTCAACTGTTCCAGCAAATCTTCCAAATTGGCAAAAGGCTCAATCTCTGTGCTGAGGTTTTTATCCCAAAGTGCTTGCTCAATCGAAATAGCTAAGGATTCAACGATGCTCTGTGCTGCAATGTGATGCTTTTGCATAAATGCTTGGATACGTGCTGTGCTATTACCAGGTTGGATTTCAGCAATATCGCCTGCTTGCCATGTAACATCGAAGTTGGTTTTTAGCTCGATATTATAAGCATGTGCGCCAACACTGTTTGGATTGAGTACTTCACGTTGTGCCAAAGTCCATTGATCAAAGGTTTTATCAATATTCATGGCTTGAAGTTCAAGTTTTGTTGCAGAGGCA
>NZ_DKIK01000196.1:0-2780 GCF_002454215.1 Acinetobacter sp. UBA6720 | reverse complement strand
TATGATCGTTATAATCTACTTTTGCCAATGTACGGATGCCACTTGCGGCCACTGTGTCTAACAACACAATACCTGCACCACCTAATACTGGCATTGGAATAGCAGCGACTAAACGCCCAACGATAGGTAATAATCCTAGAACCACCAGAATTCCACCAGCGGTTGCCACCACAAAACGACTCTTAATCCCTGTAATTGCAACCAAGCCTACATTTTGTGCAAATGCGGTTTGCATAAACGAACCAAAAATTGGAGCAACTGCACTGGACAACATATCAGCGCGTAGACCGTCTCCAATCCGTTTAGAATCAACTTTGCTTCCAACAATTTCACCAATTGCGATAATGTCTGCTGTAGTTTCAGTCATAATGACTAAAGTTACGATCACCATAGAAAGAATGGCAGTAAATTCAAATACTGGCATGCCGAAATGGAAGATATGAGGAAAAGCGAACACAGAACCATTAGCAACTTTGGAAAAATCTGCAAATCCAGCCAATGAAGCGATAATCGTACCTAAAGCAATCGCCATTAAAATCGCTAGACGTCGCATTAACTGACTTTTTAACATACTGAAAATAATGACAATCGCTAAAGTCATCGCAGCTAAACCAATATTTGCTGGATCTCCCCAATTTTCAGCTTTTGGATTGCCACCCATCATCCAACGAATCGCAACGGGCAATAAATAAATACCAATCATGGTAATCACACAACCAGTCACCACTGGTGGGAAAAAACGAATAATTTTTGAAAAGAATGGTGCGAGTAACAAACCAATCAATGACGCAACAATAACTGCGCCAAACGCTGAAGCTAATCCTCCACCTGCGGTGACAATCGCCAAAATTGTTGCAACACCAGCAAAAGAGACTCCTTGAACTATTGGCAACTTTGCTCCAAAGTGTTTAAAGCCTAGGGTCTGTAACATTGTTGCAATGCCCCCAACAAAGAGTGCCGCAGCAACCAAAAAACCTATTTCCGAGGCTTCTAAACCTGCGGCAGCACCAATAATGATAGGTGGTGCAATAATTCCACCATACATCGTCAGCACATGTTGCAGTCCATAAATGATGTTTTTATTCATTCCTAAATATTGATGTTCTGCAGATACCCTTGCACGAGCTTCACTGTGCATTTTATCGTTGTGCATGTAATTTTCCTCTATAAAAATTCTTTGTTAATGCATGGTGTACCTAGCTACCGCGATAGGTTGAATAGGAAAATGGACTAATTAATAAAGGCACGTGATAGTGCTGATGAATATCCGATACTGTAAAATCGATACAAACTTTTGGATAAAAGCTTTCAATCTCTAGAGATTGAAAGTAATCGGCAATGTTGAAGATGAGCTGATAATTGCCTATTGTGAATGAATCAAGATTAAAAGCTTTAATACGACCATTTACATCGGTTAATTGCGTACCCATCGAAATATAGCCTTGCGACGTTTCCTTTAATAATTCAACAGAAACCCCTACAGCAGGTTTACCCAATGCAGCATTTAGAATATGTGTACTTATACCTGCCATTATTGAATCTCCTGCTTTAAGCGAATTAATGCAATTTCACTGAGTTGTTGTTTAACTTCTTGCTGCTCTTGTTCAGCTGAATTTTCTAAACGTCGATTGAGTTCTGTTAACATTTCTGTACCTGAACGCCCTGCCGCTCGAATCAAAAAAATATGACCAAATTTGTGCTCATAAGCTAAATTGCCCTGAAAGAGTGCTTGTTGAATATCTTGATCTACACCAAGCTGAGCCTGTTCTTTTTGTGAAAACTGCTGCTCTCTTTCCGTTAATGTCATGGCAGCTTTTTTTTTCACCAATTCGTGGATGTTGTGCCAGTGCTTCTAATATTTCTGACCATTGCCATATTCGAGCTTGTAAAGCAGCCGCTTGATATAATTCTTCAGCTGAACCAAAAGGTCGTTGCAGAACAATACTTTCAATCCATGATGGAATATGAACGCATGGTTTTAATGCTTCAAATGCTTGCTCATCATTTAAAAGATTAAATCGTTCTAAATTCATTGTTGCTCCAAATTATTTCATTGTCAGACTGGTCTGACCAGACAATTTATATTCAGGCAATGAACATGCCAAGACCGAATTTTGAGGACTAATTATTTTTTGAATTAAGTAAAATTAACAGTAAAAAAATCTTAAATTACTGTTCAATAATTAAAAAAGTTTCTTTATGTTTCATCGCTATAAAAGCATGGTTTTTCAAGTTCACGTCATATTCACACCTTCACTTCTAGAATCAAAATATGTATGTAATTGGATGATAAATATGACACTCTTAAAAACTCTAGCAATATCAACACTTACCTTGATTTCGCTCGTCGGATGTAAAAGCGTGCCAAGTTATACATCTGATTATCGTCAAGCTGATAAAAATATTACGGGTGTGGCTCTCGATCAAGAAAAGGCACAAATGATTGGTAACCGTTTTGTGAATGCCTTTAATACTTTAGGTACACCAGATTTTGTTAACAATGCCAGTGAATTATATGCAGATCGTTTATTTATCAATGACACACTTTCTCAATTTTCAAATAAACAAGACCTAATCAAACACTTTGAAGGCATGAATAAACGTGTGAGTAATGTCACGGTTAAACTTGTGAGCGCCACACATCAACGTGACTCTGCTTATATTCATTGGTATATGGCATATGACTTTAAAATGTTTGGTCGAACCAAATCTATGGCTTCATACGGGGTCACTCAGATGAAAATAAATGGTTCGAATCAAATTATTTTCCAACAAGACTA
>NZ_DKIK01000011.1:0-26085 GCF_002454215.1 Acinetobacter sp. UBA6720 | reverse complement strand
CGAATACGGTCTCTAAACATTTGATAGATTTTCTGTGCACGGCTCGCATTGAACGCTGGGTCGCATACAGGCACCATCGTAATTTCAATTGAACGATCAATCAAGTCCGTCTTCAGTTTTGCGTATTCACGTGGCCCCAAAGACAGTTGCAAAGATGTTCTCACCAATGGTGTTTCCATGATTTCATTAATATGACGTTTGACAATACGACGCGTCTTGTCTTTTTTATTGCCATACATCATTTCAGTCATGATGGATTTTAACGTAATCAGGTCTTCTGTGACTACACTTGCGAACACATCAGACACTTCTTCTTGGCGCTTCATAAATGCGCCTTGTACATTATAAGTCCCTATGCGTGGAATCACAGGCTTAATCCATGGAAACTTACGATTTTTTGTTAATTCAGTGAGTTGCAAGTATCGAACATAATGTGGCTCAATTGGGTTAAACACCATCCAAATCGCAATCCAGTTGGTTAAGAAGCCCCATACTGCCGCCCAAAATGGCACCGTCCAATGCCAAGGTACTACAAACCAAACAATCATTTGGAAGATACCAAAGAACATGCCGATGAGGGCACTAATATGCCAAATAAAGTTAATTTCTTTCTGACCCACTTTCAAGAACATACGAACCATCAATCTGCGGTCGCCTTCCATTTGGCTGACCACCATATCACGCATATCCACAAGTGACTCGACGTTCATGGTCAGTTCGGTCACTAATTCTCGGAGCACAGCTGGAAGTTGTTTATGTGCTTGCGCATAAATTCGACGTTTAATCGAATAAGGTAAATTTTCCCAAAGCACTGCATTGCGGTCAATCATGACTTCATCAATCAGATGCTCAAGTTCAAAACCAACTTGTTCACCAATGATCCGTGCCATATCCTCAGGATCCATTGCATCTAAAAATTCACGCAAAGAACCGAGCTTGGATAAAGTATTATCAGTAATAATGCCTGAAATACGCCCTGCCTTTCTGGGCACAATCCCCTGCCAACCGACAGGCAAAGGGCCAATATGGAAGCCCCAAAAGTTAATCGGGTAAAAGACCATTTTCAGGGCCATCCAAACATGCGCCCATGTTACAAATGCAGTTACAGGGATAATACTGAGTACAGCCCAAAAATCGGGTCTATTCAAAAAGGTTTGCCACAACTGATTGACGTACTCAAGCATGCATAACTTCCATATTTAATTTTATTAACTGAATTATATAGCGTTTTAAAAAAGATATTGTGTCTATAAACCAAAGCTTAAAGTATAGGAAAATTGTAGTCTCGGTTCGGTTTCTACAATCACATCCCCCGATTTAGTTTCGAGTTTTTCCCCTGCACCAATCCCTACACTGAATGTACTGATTCGCTCAGGACTAAGTAACACATAAGCAAGATCTACACCACCACCAAGGCGAGCCTCATACTCCCCATCAACTTTTTTACTATCTATATGTCCTGCATAGACACCTAAATAATAGCCATTTTTATCTTTGCCAGTAAAATGAACTGGAAATCTAAAACCAACCTGACCACCCACTGGGTAGTCATCATTCATAAATACCCCAGCTTTTGCATAAGCAATCCCATAAGGATTTACCCATTCTACGTTAGTGTGCAGTAGTTTCTGCGTTACACCTGCTCCCACACTCCATGTTTGAGCACTATCTGTAGGAATTTTTGCTTCTGGCAAAAATGAATTATCTTGAGCGTAGGCTACGTTTGCACAGGCAACAAGTGCCAACACTGGATAAATTCTTGTCATTATTGTCACCATTATCCGTAATGTTATTTTAGTAATTGGTCCCTTTTTATCGGATTTTGACTGTATCAGAAATTAGAAAACACTTATATACAGGAATTTACATTTTTAATGTCTGTAAAGTCAAAGTTTAGTCAAAATGAAAAGCAGAACAGGTGATAACAAATATCAAAACAGGGAGACATGCGTTAGAATAGCGCGCAGGTATATTCCTCTTTATCCATGTGTCTAAGTCGATTTGGTATGAAACAGCACTTTCCTTTAAAAAACGTTCAACAAGAAAAGCGCATTTTTCGAAATCGTACCTTTATTTCCATGGGTATTGTGATCTTTTTCTTACTGATTTTAGTCTCCCGCTATGCGTATTTACAGCTGGTACAGTTCGATGAATTTTCCACCGCATCTGACCAAAACCGTATTCGGCTACAGCCTTTAGCCCCTGCCCGTGGCTATATTTACGACCGTAATGGTGTGCTCTTAGCCGACAACTATCCTGTTTTCACAGCCACTATGAGTCGTGCAGATGTTCCAGATATTGATAAGACAATTGAACGTCTAACGCCCATTTTAGAACTTAGCCAAGAAGATATTGACCGTTTTCAAAGTCGTATTAAAGCATCACGTAAAACTGAGCGTGTTTCGATTAAACTCAATTTGAATGAAAATGATATTGCACGTTTTAGTGAAGTCAAATATCAATTTCCAGGGGTAAACATCGAAACTCAAATGACACGTTACTATCCACATGGCGAGCTGTTTGCTCATGTGATTGGTTATGTGGGACGTATTAACGATAAAGAATTAAAAAGTATCAATAAAGACTTATATGCGGGCACTAACCTGATTGGTAAAATTGGGGTAGAAAAATCCTATGAAGATTTGCTACATGGCGTTCCTGGAAACGAGTCTGTCGAAGCGGATGCTCACGGCAATGTATTACGACATTTAGGTCGCAAAGAGCCAATTCGTGGCAACGATTTATACCTGTCACTCGATTATGGCTTACAGGTCGTTGCGACAGAACAACTCGCAGGTCGTCGCGGTGCAATTGTGGCCATGGACCCACGTACAGGTGAAATCCTCGCCCTCGTATCAAGTCCTAGTTTTAACCCAAACCTGTTTGTGACAGGCATTAGCCATACCGACTATAGTGGTCTGCGAGACAACCTTGATCAACCCCTTTATAACCGTGCTGTACAAGGGGCTTATCCACCTGGTTCAACCATTAAACCGATGTTTGGTTTAGGGGGTATTCATTATGGATTGATTGATTGGGGTACTGCTATTTCCGATCACGGCTATTTCACCCTGCCGGGAGATTCGCATAAATTCCGTGACTGGAAAAAGTCAGGACATGGCGTGGTCAATTTGCATAAAGCTCAAGTTGTTTCTTGCGATACCTTTTATTACATTCTGTCTTTCCGCATGGGCATTGAAAAAATGAACACATGGATGCGTCAGTTTGGTTTTGGTGAAAAAACAGGTGTTGATTTACCAAGTGAAAGCACAGGTCTTTATCCAAACCCTGAATGGAAAATGCGTACTCGCGATGCCAAGTGGCTTAAAGGTGAAACCATTTCTGTCAGTATTGGACAAGGTGCTTTTACCGCAACCCCCCTACAATTAGCCATGGCAACTGCCATTACTGCGAATCATGGTTCACATGTAATTCCACATGTTTTACAAACCAGTAAAGGCGCAAAACCACATAAAGACCTAAATGCACCTGATGGTCGAATTCAGTTCAATGGTACAGACGAAGACTGGGTAAAAATGCGTGATGCTATGGTCGATGTCGTGGAAACGGGTACAGGGCGTGGTATTCGTACACCAATGTATAAAATTGCAGGGAAAACAGGTACCGCACAGGTTAAAAGTATTGCTCAAGGTAAACGCTATAACGAAGCACTTTTAACAGAACGTCAGCTCGACCATGGTTTATTTGTTGGCTTTGCGCCTGCGGAAAATCCAGAGATTGCAATTGCGGTCGTCTGGGAAAATGGACGTCACGGCGGATCAGCAGCTCAGCTAGCTCGCCCTGTGCTAGATTATTGGTTGCAAACTCGCCATAAAAATCCAATTCGTCCGCAAAACCATCAAATCAGTGGTGGACTCATGACAGCGGGGATTAAACCGGGTGAGTTGCCGAGTGACAGCACGCCACCCGCAGCAAATACAGCAGTAGCCCCACAAGGTCGTTCAGCAACCTCCGTACAAAGTACAACAGTAGCTCCGAACACTAACCATTCAGCTACTCCACCCCCTGCTACTGAAGAGCCAGACTAATTATGAAAAATCAACTTCGTATCATCGGGGGGGAATGGAAACGTCGCCAACTCCCTTTCGCCAATATTGAAGGTTTGCGCCCCACGCCTGATCGAGTCCGTGAAACTTTGTTTAATTGGCTTATGTGGGATGTGCAAAATACCAATGTTTTGGATATTTGTGCAGGTTCGGGCGCATTGGCATTCGAAGCTCTATCACGTGGTGCTTCAAAAGTAGTGATGATTGAACCTGACCGCAGTCAAGCACAGTTTTTAACACAAAACTTAGAGCTCTTGAAAGTACCTAAGTCTCGTGCACAATTAAAAGTCTCAACAGCACAGCAAAGCTTGCCCAACCTAAAAGAACAGTTTGATTTGGTCTTTTTAGACCCGCCGTATAGCCTAGAGTTATGGGAACAATTGGCTCTCTTGGCTGACCCGCTGATTCAAAAGAATGGCTATATTTATGTAGAAGCGGATCGTGAGTTAAATCTGCTAAAACTTCCAAACTCCTGGGTTCAAGTAAAGAGCACCAAGGCTGGCACTGTACGTGCGGGCTTATTTCAAAAGACAGCATAAGCTACTAAAGCAAAGACATTTCATGTTTCGATATTTCAAAATTTTAGTAAAATCTATGTCGCTTTCAGCTGAACGAAATATCACTTACCCTACAAAATTTGCGGCATATATGCGATGACTTGGCTGGTCTTTATTTTAGGTGCAATGGTTGCTGGTTTTGTTCAGGGCTTAACGGGTTTTGCCTTTGCCTTAATTGCCATGTCATTTTGGGTATGGGTTTTAGCACCACAGTTAGCAGCACCATTAGTGGTTTTTGCTTCTGTATGGAGCCATCTTATCTCCTTAAAATCAGAATCATCTTTTCAGATCAATAAAAATCTTATTGCACCCTACGTTTTGGCTGGCATTTTAGGTGTTCCACTGGGAACCTATCTTTTAGATATTATTCAAGCAGATATGTTTAAGCTAATGCTTGGTATATTTTTAGTGCTTTGGTGTCCATTGATGCTCCTGAATCCACAAATGCGTTCTATTCAATCTTCAGGAAAATATGCCGACAGCTGTATTGGTTTTATTGGTGGCATACTCGGCGGTTTAGGCGGGTTTTGTGGCTCACTTCCTTCTGCTTGGGTCATGTTAAAAAATCTACCTAAAGAGCAGCAACGTTTTATTTTGAGACATTTTAATTTTGCGATCCAAGTATTCACACTATTTAGCTACCTACTTCGTGGAAATTTAAGCCTACAGCATTTACCCTATATGGGTATCTTGATTTTAAGTGTCAGTCTACCAGCCATGCTAGGTGCACGCTTATTTTATAAAATTTCTGAACGCCAATTTAAACGAATCGTACTGGGACTCTTATTTAGCTCAGGCTGCTTTTTATGTATCAGCTACCTTTTAAATCAGTAGCGGATTTTTAACATTTTATGACAAACGATCTAGATATTTAATTGTGTGCTTTCTGTCAAAATTGCCACTTCTTTAAGCAACTTACGATGTTTAAGCTTTCTCACTATTCACAAAAATTTATACAATAACACCACTCTCAAAAACCATCTATTCAGCATATATGAAACCGTATTTTGCACTTTTTAGTCTTTGCTTTGTCAGTGCCTGCTCCATCAGCTCATCTAAAGAAATTAAACAAGCTGAAAAACTATTACAATATTTCGATTGTCAAAATATTGAACGTGACCAAGCTGATCACAGCTCCATGACCAGTTTTCATGAACAAATACTTGCTAGCAGCAAACAAAAAGCCCAATCTTATGTAGAAAGCTATCAACATGGCGATAAAATCTTTGACCTGCCACTACCTGAAGTTATAGAAACCCAGCTACAAAACTACACTACAGCCTGTCAATCTTTAGGCGGCGTTTTACCGACCACGGCTCAAGACACACCTTAAAATTTTGGACAAATAAAAAGACAGCATGCATGCTGTCTTTTTTGATTTATCACTGATTATGCTTCAATTTCTTGTTTCATAGAATCTGAATGATAACGCGTATCTACACTAAACTTCTGCGGAAATTTCGCTGAAATTTCAGCGTAAAATGCCATAATCTCTGCCATATCTTTCTCATAGTCACCCGTAGGGTAAACAATTTTACCGATCCCCGTTTTTTTCTTTGCATAATCCATATAAGCCAATGCAATCGGCACACCTGCACTTATCGCAACATGGTAAAAACCTGTTTTCCATTGCTCCTGCTTAGCACGTGTTCCTTCTGGGGTGACTAACATGACTAATTTAGGATGTTCTTTAAAAAGATCACTCATCAATTGCACCATGCTTGGACGTGGTTCACCTTCATGTTTTGGACGACGGTCAATACCAATTCCCCCCATAGCACGGACAAAAGGGCCAAAAGGTAACTTCATATAACTGTCTTTTATCGTGATACGGACATTCACCCCTAAGGCTTTTAGTGCCAAACGCGCATAGAGTGCATCCCAATTACTGGTATGTGGCGCTGCAATCATGACACATTGATTGATATTCAAATCCCAGTGATTATCAATCTGCCACCCCATTAAGGTTAAACTTTGTTCTGCAAGCTTCTCGAACACAAAAAACACCACATTGCTAAAATTCGCGCAGATTCTAGCAATGCTGAAGATCAAATACATCGGATTTAGATCAATAAAACAGCAATTAATCTATAAATGTATATTTTATTTAATTCCAAATATTTCAAGAAATATCAGTCCATCACAAATCATGTCGGAATAAATGTGAATAATATCGTTTTATTCGAGATAGCCCTTCTCTTAAAAGTAATCAAAAAATGATGCAATTGAACCTTTTTGCTGACAACCGTATTTAATTGATTGATTCAGACTTTATTGAAATAAATGTAATGCGATAAGAGGTAACGACCTAGCCAATCTGAGCTGAATGTTAAAATAATCAATTTCTTGGAATAACTTACCTAAATAAAAAATCCCTGCGAAATGCAGGGATTTTTTGATTAGCAACGCTAGGCGAGTATTTACATCATGCCGCCCATACCACCCATGCCACCCATATCAGGCATTGCAGGCTTGTCTTCTGGAACGTCAGTAATCATACATTCTGTAGTCAACATTAAACCTGCTACAGATGCAGCATGTTCAAGTGCAGAACGTGTTACTTTCGCAGGGTCAAGAATACCCATTTCTAGCATGTCACCATACTCAGACGTTGCAGCGTTATAACCAAAGTTACCTTGACCATTTTTCACGGCATTGATCACAACTGAAGGCTCATCACCCGCATTGGCAACGATTTGACGAAGTGGTGCTTCAATCGCACGACGTAAAATGTTGATACCTACATTTTGATCATCGTTTGCACCTGTTACGCCATCAAGCGCAGCTGCAGCACGTACCAGTGCAACACCACCGCCAGCAACCACACCTTCTTCAACCGCAGCACGCGTAGCATGAAGCGCATCGTCTACACGGTCTTTTTTCTCTTTCATTTCAACTTCAGTCGCTGCGCCAATTTTGATCACAGCTACACCGCCTGCCAATTTAGCAACGCGTTCTTGAAGTTTTTCTTTGTCGTATTCAGACGTCGACTCTTCAATTTGCGCACGGATTTGAGTGACACGTTCAGCAATTTGAGTTGCATCACCAGCACCATCAACAATCACAGTGTTTTCTTTAGATACTGTAATTTTGTGCGCAGTACCTAAGTCTTGAAGAGAAGCTTGCTCTAACGTCATGCCCACTTCTTCAGAAATCACAGTCGCACCAGTCAAGATTGCGATATCTTGAAGCATTGCTTTACGACGGTCACCAAAACCTGGCGCTTTAACCGCACATACTTTAATAATGCCACGCATGTTGTTGACAACCAGTGTAGCTAAAGCCTCACCTTCAACATCTTCAGCGATGATTAAAAGTGGTTTACCTGTTTTAGCAACAGCTTCTAGCACAGTAATCAATTCACGGATGTTGCTGATTTTTTTATCAACAAGAAGAATGAATGGGTTTTCAAGTTCAGCAGTTAAAGTGTCTTGTTTGTTTGCAAAATACGGGCTGATATAACCACGGTCAAACTGCATACCTTCAACAACGTCCAAAGCATCTTCAAAGCCTGAACCTTCTTCAACGGTAATCACGCCTTCTTTGCCTACGCGTTCCATTGCTTGTGCAATGAGTTTACCTACAGTTTCGTCAGAGTTTGCAGAGATTGAACCCACTTGTTCAATCGCTTTAGTATCAGAAGCAGGTTTTGCTGTTGCTTTAATTTCAGCAACCAATGCTTTAACTGCAAGGTCAATACCACGTTTCAAGTCCATTGGGTTCATGCCCGCAGTTACAGACTTGATCCCTTCATTTAAAATTGCTTGAGCGAGTACAGTTGCTGTTGTTGTACCGTCACCCGCGATGTCATTGGTTTTAGAAGATACTTCACGAACCAATTGAGCGCCCATGTTCTCAAATTTGTCTTTTAGAGAAATTTCTTTCGCAACAGTTACACCATCTTTAGTGATGTGTGGTGCACCGAAAGAACGGTCGATCACAACATTACGGCCTTTAGGGCCTAAAGTCACTTTTACAGCATCTGCAAGTACGTTTACGCCTGCAATCATTTTAGAACGTGCTGAATCACCAAATTTTACATCTTTAGCTGACATGCTTAACTCCAAATATTCTTAAATTTTAATCAATTGTATTGCTTAAACAGCAAATGACCGTTCCGAATTAACCTTCAAGAACTGCTAAAATATCAGACTCTTTCATTACTAGAAGCTCTTCGCCTTCAACCTTAACTTTAGTGCCTGCATAAGCACCGAACAGTACATTGTCGCCTACTTTTACGTCTAAAGCACGAACGCCATTGTCTGTGATTTTGCCATTACCTACTGCAATAATTTCACCTTGAGCTGGCTGTTCAGCAGCAGAAGTGCTCAAAATCAAACCGCCTGCAGTTTTAGTTTCTTTCTCTACGCGGCGAATCACAACGTTGTCATGTAAAGGACGAATTTTGCTCATTTCTAACTCCATAGACATTTTCAGAATGTCATTGATTACGATGTGAAGATGACTTCTTATTCCTAGGTCATCAACAAAATTTTGATATGACACTTTTGTGGGGATGGAAAAAAGGGCTTCAAGGGCAAATACAAAATATTTTTATATTTTTGCGCTCTTTTTAAGCAAACCTAATCAAAGTTTAGACACACAAATCAATCTGAGATATTTTTCTGCATCAACTCGAAGCGATTTATTGCAGAATTAAAGCTCAAATGCTGCACATCTGCATTATTTAAAATAATATTTAGGCTATTCGGTCGTCCACCATGTAAACGATAAGATGTCGCTGTTCCAGCATGAATATCCAACACCGGATGCGATACCCCAAGTTGATAAATCTGATTCAGATCATAGACTGCTGGATGATGCAAATGCCCATGCAAGAGTCCATTTAAACCCTGTTGACTCCATTGCTCCAGCGCAATACGACCAAGCATTGGACAGTCTTTCACACCATGACTATGGTCTGGTGGCGTATAAAAAGGTTGATGAGCGGCGATCAGCTTTATTTTGTGTGCAGGTGCTTGTTGTAATTTCAAATCAATCTCTTGAATTTGGCTCAGTGAAATATGCCCCCGTGTGTGGTAACGCCTCCGAATACTGTTCACACCTATGACATAAAAGTGTTCAGTTTCTAAGGTGTTTTCCATCCCCCCAAAAAACAGTTGATAACGCGCAAATGGATTAAAAAAACGATTCCAAATATGGTACAGCGGGATATCGTGATTTCCTGGCACCACCAAATACGGTAACTTCAAACTGTCTAAAAACTGCCGACAAGCATAAAACTGAATAAACCGTGCACGCTGGGTTAAATCGCCACTAACCACTACGGCTTCAAAAGGATGCTCCTCACATAACAGATGAATAGCCTGCAAACAGGCTTCGCGTTCTGTGCCGAAATGTAAATCAGACAAATGTAAAATCATGCAGGCACCATGATATTCAGTGCATGTTTACGTACTGTAATTTTTAGAGGCGGTTTCATCATAATGATTTCACCATCTACGGCAACCGTAAGCTTGTTATGCTTTGAATGCACAATCACTTCATCTGCGGCAAAGCTATAAACATCGGAAGCCTGATCCAAATTGCCTTTAATCAGCTGCCACAAGGTTTTAAACAGTGTGCGTTTATCACTTTTTGCAACAACCACCCCTGCTACCTTTCCAGCTTCGGCAGCTTCAGCAATACGCAATTTCATTTCAGCCAATTGAAGCTGATTATTTCCAAAGAAAATCAATGGCGTTTTAACAGGATAAAGCTGCCCATCAACTTCAACCTCAAGTTTTAACTCTTTACGGTTACGAATAAGAACATCCAATGCCGAGGTATACGCATGCAATTGAAAACGTCCAAAATGCTGATTAAACTGTTCTCGCTTTTGAATAAATAAAGGATATAACCCTAAGCTGGCATTGTTCAGGTAAATGTGTTGATTGAGCTGTGCCACATGCACAGAACGCGTTTTCCCCGTGCCAATCACATGTGCCGCTTCTAATAAATCTAGCGGGATATTCAAGACCCGTGCTACATAGTTAAATGTACCTAAAGGCAATATTCCCATAGGGATATCAGTACCCATTAGCTTTGAAGCGACTGCATTTAATGTTCCGTCTCCACCTGCAGCAACCACAACACCTATATGTTCTGCTTGTCGATGACGTAATAAAACCTCTTGCATCATCTGATCAAAGTCCATGCACTCACTTAACTCAAATGACTGTATTTCAAAACCAGCAGTACTCAGATCGGCTAGCAGTTGTTCATACACTTCATCTTTATTTGTGGCATGAAAACCTGATTTTTTGTTATAAATAAGTGACAAAGGTTTTAACTGCTCAGACATCCAGCACTCTTCCATAAAGTAATTACTCTATTTTTGTCCAAAAATTCAACAGTTAACAGTTTGGTTATGTAAAAATCAAATGACGTTCATTTATTTAATCAATAATAAATCTCAATCACAAAATATTTATAAACCATTGTTTTTAATTTAAATATTTTAAATGAATAATACTCATAAATATAATAAATACATCAAATAAAGCAATAAAATTAAAGTAAAGCACTGTTTTTTAATAATTAAAATAAAATACCTTTACAAAATTGTCCATAATTTAGATACGGCTTTGGTCTTATTTTTTTTATCAAATTATGCTTTAATACAGCCACTTTTTTTTCATCTTTTCATCTCAGCAGTAAATCTATTGTTGAGATTGTACTTTGTACAACTGTGTACATATTTGAGATAGGCCTCACCATGACCCAAGTGAACGCACCAGAATTCGTTCGTCACCCTAAGCTTATTGCATGGGTGGAAGAAATTGCAAAATTAACAAAACCAGCGAAAATTGAATGGTGTGACGGTAGCGAAGAAGAATATCAACGTTATATCGACTTGATGATCGCTAACGGCACGATGCAAGCGCTTAACCAAGAAACACATCCTGGTTCTTATCTTGCAAATTCTGACCCTTCTGACGTTGCTCGTGTTGAAGGTCGTACATACATCTGTTCTGAAAAACAAGAAGATGCTGGCGCAACAAACAACTGGGAAGAGCCTGCTGAAATGCGTGCTCGGCTAAATGGTTTGTTCGACGGTTCAATGGCAGGTCGTACTTTATATGTAGTACCGTTCTCTATGGGTCCTTTAGGTTCTCATATTGCACACATCGGTATCGAACTTACTGACTCTCCTTATGTAGCAGTCAGTATGTCTAAAATGGCTCGTATGGGTAAAGCTGTTTATGACGTATTAGGTACTGATGGCGAATATGTTCCTTGTGTTCATACAGTAGGTGCTCCACTTGCGATCGGTGAAAAAGACGTGGCTTGGCCTTGCAATCCTGAAAAATGGATCGTTCACTATCCAGAAACACGTGAAATCTGGTCTTATGGTTCAGGTTACGGTGGTAACGCATTGTTAGGTAAAAAATGCCTAGCTTTACGTATTGCTTCTTCTATGGGTCGTCAACAAGGCTGGTTAGCTGAACACATGCTGATCCTTGGCGTAACAAATCCACAAGGCGAGAAACACTACATCGCAGCAGCATTCCCTTCTGCATGTGGTAAAACGAACTTTGCTATGTTGATTCCACCAGCGGGTTACGAAGGTTGGAAAATTGAAACCGTAGGTGACGATATTGCTTGGATCAAACCAGGTGAAGATGGTCGCTTATATGCGATCAACCCTGAAGCTGGTTTCTTTGGTGTAGCGCCTGGTACAAATACCAAGACGAACCCAAACTGTATGGCAACATTAACTAAAGATGTTATCTATACCAACGTTGCTGTAACAGACAACGGTGAAGTATGGTGGGAAGGTCTTTCTAAAGAAGTACCTGCTAACCTAACTAACTGGAAAGGTCAACCGCACACTGGTGAAGAAAAAGCAGCTCACCCGAATGCACGCTTTACTGTTTCAGCAGGTCAATGTCCTTCTATTGATGCTGACTGGGAAAATCCAGCAGGCGTACCTATTTCTGCATTCATCTTCGGTGGCCGTCGTGCGGACACAGTGCCTCTTATTTCAGAAGCATTTGACTGGGTAGATGGTGTTTATAAAGCTGCAACTATGGGCTCTGAAACAACTGCAGCTGCTGTAGGTCAACAAGGTGTCGTTCGTCGCGACCCATTCGCAATGCTTCCATTTGCGGGTTACAACATGGCGGATTACTTCTCTCACTGGTTAGAACTTGGTGAAGAAGTTGCAGCAAAAGCAAAAGCTGCAGGCAACAAACTCCCAGGCATTTACAACGTGAACTGGTTCCGTCGTGATGCTGAAGGTAACTTTGTATGGCCTGGTTTTGGTCAAAACATGCGTGTTCTTGAGTGGATCATTGACCGCTGTGAAGGCCGTGCTGATGCTGTTGAGACTCCAATTGGTTTAGTACCAACTTATGAGCAATTAAACTGGACAGGTTCTGACTTTACTAAAGCTCAATTTGAACTTGTGACTTCTCAAGATAAAGATCAATGGATCAAAGAAATTGAAAGTCATACTGAGTTGTTCAATAAACTTGGTGAGCGTTTACCAGCTGCACTTAAAACTCGTCAAAACGAACTTTTAGAAGCTGTGAAAAAATCTGCTTAATCTTTAAATTAAGCTCTCAAAAAAGACCGCACAAGCGGTCTTTTTTCAATCTTTCAAATATTTTAAAAATTTAACTTTATAAATCAAAAAGAAACATCAAAGGGGAAAACTATGTTCAAAACACTCATGCTAACCATCAGTCTAGTTGGTGTATCAAGCCTAGCAATGGCTCAAACTGAACCAACAACAACATCTACACTGCACGTCTGCGCCATTAAAGGTACTCCAGACTCTACTCAATTTGACATCAAAAAACGCATTAAAGTTGCTAAAGGCACTTATGGCAGTGTGGAAGAACTTTATCCACGCTTTGCTGAACGCGCGCACCAAGTGGGTGGCAATGTGGTGATTAATTACAATGCAAGCCAACGATTTGGATTCTGGCCTTGGCGTATTGTTCGTCCAGTGGTTTGGGGTACTGCTGTGAAATGGAAAACACCTGTGGACTGCAAACAATTAGGTGGTATTGAAATCTAAGCTTAAAAAGCCGCGCAAGCGGCTTTTTTTAATCCCAATGCTCTACTTTTAAGAAGATAAACATCAATGCAAGACTAGGCAGCATCACCCTGCACACGACGCTGATGTAAATCATGTAGATACAGATCTAAACTTCGGACTTCAGCTATATTGAGTTTCATACCCAGCTTTGTTCTTCGCCAGAGAATATCTTGGCTATGCCTAGCCCATTCAACTCTATATAAATAATCAACCTCTTGCTGATATAGACCATACCCAAATGACTGCCCTAAATCCTGCATGGTCTTCTTCTCATCTAGCATCTGCCAAACACGACAGCCATAGGTTTTAGCCCAACGCTGTGCAGTATGTAAATCCAAACCTTGAATACTCTGCATTAATTCTGTCCGTAATAATTCCACTGAATCAAAATCCTCCGCACCCGGTAATTTTGCTTGCAGCGTCCATTCTGCTTTCATCTGTGGAAAATACCGTTTGAGCTGAGATAATGCTGCTTCTGCTAGCTTTCGATAAGTTGTTAACTTTCCACCGTACACTGTCAAAAGAGGTGCTTCGTGTTCTCCTTCATTCGACAGTGCAAGGACATAATCACGGGTTATTTTAGAAGCCTGTGCGCTTTCATCATCATACAGCGCCCGAACACCAGCATAGGTAGAAATGACATCATCAAGCTGTAATTGCAGCTTAAAATGATCGTTAATAACATCTATTAGATATGCCGTTTCTTGTTCGGTAATGTGTACATGATTTGGATCACCCTCAAACTCTAGGTCTGTTGTCCCAATCAAACTGTATTCATCTAAATAAGGGATCACAAAAACAATGCGCTGATCATCATTTTGTAGGATAAAAGCGTGATGTTCGGGGTATAAGCGCTTCACAACAATGTGACTACCTTGTACTAATCGAATTCCAGCTTTGGGCGTTTGAAGCAACTGCTGTTGAATAAAATCAGTGACCCATGCACCTGTAGCATTCACCAAAACTCTTGCCTTAATTTGATATTGTTGTTTTTGATGTTCTAAGGTTAAACACCACACACCCTCTTGCTGAGTTGCAGAAACACAGCGGGTCTGTGTTCGAATCTGCGCTCCTAGTTCATGTGCTTGCAATGCATTGACCACCACTAACCGAGCATCATCTACGGTACAGTCAGAGTATTCAAAACCACGACTGATCGTTTCCTTTAGTGGACTATCAGCATTAAAATAAATTAACTCAGAACCTTCAAGAGTTTCTCGTTTTGCCAGATAATCATAAATAAATAAGCCCGAACGAATTAGCCATGCTGGGCGCAAATACGGTTGATGTGGCATGATAAAACGCATGGGATGGATCAAATGTGGCGCTTTTTTTAATAAGACTTCACGCTCAAGTAATGCTTCACGAACTAAACGAAATTCTTTTTGTTCCAGATAACGTAATCCACCATGGATGAGTTTGCTACTCGCTGAAGACGTATGACTAGCTAAATCATCTTTTTCGCAGACGAAAACATTTAAGCCACGACCAACAGCATCATTTGCAATTCCCACTCCATTGATTCCAGCTCCAACAACGGCAATGTCATAAATTGCATTTGTGTCTTGCATATCAACCTCTTTACTTAGCATATATTCTTGTTTTTCTTAATCTCAACTTAACATCAAAATCAGACCTTGTCATACCGAAAAGATGATTCCACCGTACAAAAACATCACTTTCCTTAACAGATCAGCTCTCCCACATCTTTTTACAAATTAATGCTTCTTTTTTATGATTCGGTTCAATATTTGAATAACATTCAAACAAAAAGTGATATTTCCACCAAATAAAAATTCTTTTTAATTTTGTATAAAGCAGCCTAAACTGTTGTATTTTAATTGACTATTCACATTTTACTGATTACCAAGATGCTGTTTTAAATAAGTAAAATTATTATTTTCCATTGAAAAACAAATATTAATTAGAAAAACTTAACAGCCCATAAATCATGCGATTTTTTAGACTAAAGTCGAATGAACTCTCTAAACAAGGGGCGTATAACAAAAAAGAATTTATTGTTTAATCTAAAAATATATTGTTTTAACTTTTATAATCCAAAAAGTTAAAAGATGTATTTTTCCGAACTTCTCTTTGGAAAATCTTTGTGACTGATTTATCTTCCCAAGCAGCTCCAGTAAGCCTCGACAAAAAGACACGTTTAAAGTCAATTTTAGGCGGTTCAGCAGGTAATCTCGTTGAATGGTATGACTGGTATGTCTATGCAGCATTTACATTATATTTTGCACCCCAGTTTTTTCCTGAAGGAGATGACACGGTCAAATTACTGCAAGCCGCTGCGGTATTTGCACTTGGGTTCCTCATGCGCCCAATCGGCGCATGGATCATGGGTATTTATGCCGACCGCAAAGGACGTAAATCAGGCCTAACATTATCTGTGTCTTTAATGTGTGTGGGGTCTTTAATTATTGCCTGCGCGCCCACCTATGCAAGTGTCGGCATGCTCGCACCTGCCCTATTGCTCTTTGCACGCTTATTACAAGGTTTAAGTGTTGGCGGTGAATATGGCTCTAGTGCCACTTACTTAACCGAAATGGCAGGTAAAAACCATCGCGGCTTTTTCTCTAGTTTTCAGTATGTGACCCTCATTTCAGGACAATTACTCGCTCTGTGCGTGTTGATTATCTTACAACGCAACATGACTGAAACCCAGTTGTCTGAATGGGGTTGGCGTATTCCATTCTTTATTGGTGCCGTTCTTGCAGTTGTGGTGTTCTGGATTCGTCGTGGTTTGGTTGAAACACAATCATCGAAAGATGCACAAGAACAAGCTAAAAATGGCGGCCCCAAATCAAGTGCTTTGGCATTGTTTACTAAATACCCACGACAAGCTTTTACTGTCATTATGCTGACTGCAGGTGGAACGCTGGCATTCAATACTTTCACCACCTATTTGCAAAAATACTTGGTCAACACATCTGGTTTTGAAAAAACTACAGCGACTGAAATTACCACAGCAGCCATCTTTATTTTTATGCTGTTACAACCCGTAGTTGGTGCACTATCCGATAAGATTGGTCGTAAACCCATTATGATTACTTTCGGTGTTTTAGGCGTACTGTTCACGATTCCAATCTTTAACGGCCTAGGCTCAACCAGTAGCCCAACCACTGCTTTTATGCTGTGTATGAGCGGTATGGTAATTGTGACAGGTTATACTGCCATTAATGCTGTCGTGAAAGCAGAGCTGTTTCCTGCGCATATTCGTGCACTAGGTGTTGCACTGCCTTATGCTATTGCCAATACGGTTTTTGGTGGTACAGCAGAGTTAGTTGCTTTAAGTTTTAAAAATGCAGGGCATGAAAACTATTTCTTTTATTACATTACATTTATGATCGGATTATCCTTACTGACTTATATTTTCATGAAAGACACCAAAAAGCACAGCATGATTACCGATCACTAATCCTTTTGCTTGTTGCATATCTGAAAGATTAAAAGTCTAAATGCCTTCATCCCCTGAAGGCATTTTTTATTTACCAGAGGAAAGTTTTACTCAAACTAGATCAATTGAAATATCGTGATTTAAACTTGTGTATGGCATACTAAGAACAAGAATAATGTTAGGAACTTTTTACATGAAAAATACGTATAAATTTTTAGGTTTAAGTTGTATTGTTTTAGCAGTATCTGCATGCCAAAGTACACCTCGCCAATACAATGGCAATGTTGGCTATCAAATCGAACAACAGTCTGGAACTAGCGCTACGCTTGCTTATACACTTGCAGCACGTAAAAATCAGCAGCTCGATGAAAACAAACTCCAACATGCATGCCAAAAGGTTTTAGGTTCACAGAAAAACTATAAATTGACGATTTTAAGTATCAATGAGATTCCAAATACTGCCGCAGATATGCCTCAATATGGTCGTCAAATTGGACAAACTCGCGCTACATTTGGTTTAAGTAACACACCGGACTTACACCAAGGTGAAAATTTTGCCACACGTGAAGCACTTGAAACACGACCGAGCACATTACATGTAGTACGCTATACCTGCTCATAAATCGCTTAGACTCATGAAAAGGGCTACTGCCCTTTTTGAGTTTCTAAAGTTCGATAAAAACTTACATTACGAAACTCAGGTGATTCATCTAAGTCTGGCCACGTTGTTGCACTGCGTTCATCCAACTTTATGTACTGCGGATGGCTGAAATTTTTAACACGACTATCTGCCACCCAAACCTCTGGTGCAAACTTTAAAAACTCATCTAAAAAGAAACGATTGCATTGGTCATATAAAACATCAGCAGCCAACAAAACATCAACTTGCTCTGCTTTGTAGAGATCAATTAAATATTCCAGCTCTACATTATTTAGTTCCGCATTGGCACGACAAGCATCTAAACTCACTTGGTCAATGTCACAGCAAATCACGCGCTTTGCACCCGCAATTTTGGCTGCAATCGCAACCACTCCTGAACCTGCACCGAAGTCCAACACCACTTTATCCTGAACATGATGTGGTTCAGCCAGTAACCACTGCGCCATTGCTAGACCTGAAGCCCAGCAAAAGATCCAATATGGCGTTTCATTCCAAATACGCCGAATGATTTCATCATCCAGTTTATCGGTTGGAAATACTGGAGGAATGAGCCACAGTGAAATGGGTGTTTCAGGAAGTTGCTGAGCTAAAAGCTCACAATTTGGAATCACCTCATGCAAGGCTTGAAGTAAATGATCTGGGGCTTTGGGGAATTGGAAAGTACAGCTCATAAGTCATTGAGTACTTTTATGCTTTTACTGCGGGGTCTTGCAGCTAAAGTTTGGATTGAGGAATTAGCCTTCGGCTAGACCTACTTTTGTTTTGGCAAAAGTAGGCAAAACCATAGTCATTCGCTGAACTCGTTAAATGCCACCATCTATTTAAAATAGTCGCAGAAACATTAAATAATAAAGTCTTAGCTCAAACAACAGCGAATGACGTTATCGTGTATCCAATACTCGCTTTGAGGAAGTATTAGACTACTTTAAATAATTAACCTAAAGCCTTCTCAGCCGCTTCAACCGTTTGACGAATCAATGTCGTAATGGTCATTGGGCCAACACCACCTGGAACTGGTGTGTACGCAGAAGCCACTTCTTCAATACCGACCAATTGAATGTCGCCTACACCACCACCATCACGTGGATGGAAACCTGCATCAACAACCACAGCGCCTTGTTTAATCCAATCTTTTTGGATCAATTCAGCCTTACCCACAGCACCCACGATAATATCCGCTTGCTTCACAAAGCTCGCCAAATCTTGAGTACGGCTATGGCAAATCGTCACAGTTGCATTGGCTTCAAGCAACATTGCCGCCATTGGTTTACCTAAAATTGCAGAACGACCTACAACAACCGCATGTTTACCCGCGATTTCAATGTTGTTTTCTTTCAGAATCGTCATAATACCTGCAGGAGTTGCAGAGCCATAAGCAGCCTCACCCATAGCCATACGACCAAAACCAAGACAGGTTACGCCATCCACATCTTTTGCAAGAGAGATTGCATCAAAACATGCACGCTCATCAATCTGTTCAGGCACTGGATGTTGCAGCAAAATACCATGTACATCAGGATTTGCATTCAACTTTTCAATTTCAGCTAACAATTGCTCAGTCGTAGTTTCTTTAGGTAATTCAACTTTAAGCGAGTCCATACCAACGCGGCGGCAAGCATTTCCTTTCATACGCACATAAGTTGCAGATGCACCATCGTCACCCACCAAAATTGTTGCAAGAATTGGGGTACGACCTGATTTTGCTTTTAGCGCTTCTACGCGAGTTAACAAGTCAGCTTCAATTTGTTTTGCCAATGCACGACCATCTAAAACTAATGCCACGGCACATCTCCAAGTGTTGATATGAATCAATTTTGCACATAATACATGATTATTTTGAATATTTTTCGCGATATGCTGTTTTTATGCGCATACGAATGAAAGTCCTATTGTTTTTTTTTCAGAGCTTGCTAATATACGCATCAACAAGACGCGGCGGGGTGGCAGAGTGGTCATGCAGCGGACTGCAACTCCGTGGACGCCGGTTCGATTCCGACCTCCGCCTCCATCTTGTTAAAGCCCGAGTGGTGAAATCGGTAGACACAGGGGATTTAAAATCCCCCGCCCACAAAGCGTGCCAGTTCGAGTCTGGCCTCGGGCACCATTCTTATACTTTTAAGTATGGTGCATATAAAGAACCCAGCGTTAAGCTGGTTTTTTTATGCCTAGCAAAAATACAATACAAAAAAGAGAGCACAATGACCCTCTTAAAACAACATATTGCCATTCATGATTATAATGGTGGCAATAAATAATGCTGTAGATCTTGTTCTAATTTTTGTTGAAAATGTGCGGGTTCAATAATTTTGATATATGGAATCCAATAACGCACCAAAGGTAAAAGTTGCATTTCATGACAAATTTTACAGGCAATTAATAAGCTGCCCGTCGTATCCTCCAATATGATTTGTTGTTCAGGCAATAATAGACGTTGCTTAAAATACAAAGCAACCTCAGGTCGCACAGATATTTTCACGTTTTGCTTGTGCTTACCAAACCAAATTCCCTCACTAAGTTCTAATTGCATCAACACTTCTGGATGATGTTGAAATAACTCATTTTCATGCAAAGTCGCTTGGTCTATTTTACTTAAACGGTATGCGCGTAATTCATCACCTACAGCAGCAGCTAAATACCAACTTCCCTGATGGTGAATTAAACGATATGGATCAACATGTCGCCAACGATCATTATAAAAAAAGCTGATTTTTTGACGATTATGAATAGCATCTGCGAAAACCTGAAAATGTTCAGAGAACTCTCGTGCATTTTCAAAACAATAACCCTTAGCTGAAAAAATTTGGCTAGAGCGTTCATCAAGTAAATGGCGAAGAAATGACATATCCAAAGATGGATACAGCTCGGTTATTCCTGAAAGTTGAGCAAAATTCTGAATATCTTGTAACTTAAAACGCCCAAGATAAAGAGGATCTAGAAAATACTTTTTGGTGCTTTCATCCTGTAGTAAAGGTAAATATGTATTGAGACGATCAAAATCTCGCTCTATCGTTCTCGTGCTGACCTGAAACTCATGTGCTAGTTCTGCAACCCCTAATTGATACCCAGTATTTAATTTAGTCAAAATATTCGCTAAACGCTCCGCAAGGCGTTCATGTGTTGAAGCTTTACGCTTCATATTGCCCTCGCTGCACAATCAATGTTGTGTATTTTTAGTTTAATAGCCACTCATCATATTCAACATAAAGAATTGAATAATATTGATTAAATAAAAATGATCAACTTTACAGCTATCTCATGTTTTTATCAGAATGATCACTTTTGTTTAAATTTCTTTTTTAAGTCCGACTGTTGATGAGCTAAGCGTTCGATATAACGCTCAAAATGAATTAAGGCTTTATACAGCTTGTGCAAGTCATTAGGCAAAACTCGATTATGAATCACAGACCTATGCAGACGTTTAAGCGCACGAAAACCTTGTGAATGTGTGTACGATGTCGATAAAATTTTCATGACCACCCTCTTCTCTGTTTTATTTTTCATTTAAAACCACGTAAATTTGTCAGGTTTAAATTTAGCTGCAAATTTACACCGCAGTTTTGACAGGTTGTGTCGTACAGTTATCATTTTTTAATATTTGGTAAATTATTTCATTTTTTCAATATATTATTTTGATTGTTTTGTAAAATTTTCGGCAAAAGAAAAGCCGACATGATGTCAGCTCTACTTTTTATTTTATATAAATATTACAGAACTTTTACAACAACTTTACCCACGTGCTCACCCGTATCCATACACGCATGCGCCGCTTGAATCTGATCGAACTCAAAAGTTTGATAAATCATCGGTAAGCACTCACCTCTAGCCCATAACGGTGCCACATGATCTTGTAAACCTTGTGCAATCTCAGCCTTCTCAGCCGTATTTCGTGCACGCATGGTTGAACCAGTGATCGTTAAGCGCTTCATCATAATTTGACCCAACTTAACCTCTTTGGCCTTTGCTCCACCCAAAAAGGCAATATAGACCAAACGCCCGTCACGACGGAGTAGATTTAGATTCTTTTCTAAATACGGGGCACCCACCATATCTAAAATAACATCAACTCCACCATTATCCGTTTTCTCATTAATCACGTGTTCAAAATCTTGCGTCTTATAATTGATGGCATCTGTCAAGTTCGCAATGGCTTGAACTTTTTCATCTGTGCCGACTGTGGCAAAGGTTTGAATACCCAATGACTTACACAACATAAGTGCTGTCGTACCAATACCACTACTTCCACCATGTACCAATACAATTTCGCCCGCTTTGGCTTTACCCATTTGAAATACATTCGCCCAAACTGTGAAAAAAGTCTCAGGAATAGCCGCAGCTTCAACAAAGCTTACATTTTCTGGAATATGTAAAGTTTGACTTTGTGGAACCACACAATACTCTGCATAACCACCACCATTAGTCAAACCACAAACCTTATCCCCGACTTTAAATTGTGTAACGTCTGTACCAACAGCAACAACTTCGCCTGCAACCTCAAGTCCTGGTACTTGTGTTACCCCAGGTGGCATCGGATATAAGCCCTGACGTTGTAGAATGTCTGGACGGTTAATACCAAATGCATGCACCTTCACCAAAACTTCATCAGCTTTTGCTTCTGGGATCGTCACTGTTTCATAAGCTAACTTATCCACACCGCCCGGCTCAGTAATAATGACCTGCTGCATTGTTGTTTGTGACATGATTATTCCCTATGCTTTGAATATTTTTCAAGTTTCATCGACGTATTTGATCATAGAAGTAAACTGAAATGAAGAACACCGTACTTATGTATAGTCTATTCACTATTTTTCGCTGTGATATTCCACGCTCAAATCAGAATCAAAGCAAAAAGATTTTCAGCCCATAAACAACAGCCTTTAAAACATCATCTAAACCATGTTTATTCAAAGTACAATGCTTATCAACCAAATAACTTGAGTTTTAAGATTGATCTGGCAGATGCACAAACCGCAGTAGAAATTTACGGACGAGAGGCAAAAACAGCATAATCAGAGGAAATGCAATCAGCCAAGATAAACTCCAGCTTTTTAACCAAAGCTGAAATAAGCCATCCACCAAACCCTTATTCAACAATAAATTAAACGCAGAAATTGAGCCACTCATTAGCCCTGAAAGTAGTAACGGCATCAGCCAATTCAGATGTTTGATATGAATTTTTAGGCGCGTATTCAACATAAATGACCCAATTAAAAATTAACCTTGCTTCTGCGTTTTAACGGTTTGTTTTAACGCCTTCATAAATTGCCCGAACTGAGGCATGAAATCTTTAAATAATGGAAGCTCTTTATGCTCCAGCATCACTTCACTAAATAGCTTTAAGCCAACAGCAAATGATTTTGCAGCTTCATCATCAAGCATTTGACTGCTTTGAATCATCTCTAACACTTTAAAAATGTCGTCGTGGTTATAGGTGTTAAAACTTAAAATATCAGTGTAACTAGACGGGTTACCTTGCGCATCGGCAATATGTTTGAGTGTAACTTCATAACGATGTTGTTTCATTTTATTCTCCTAGAGACATGCAATATTCACTGCAGCCCGATCAACTTCCGCAGCAATCGCCCGAATTTGTTCAGGACTCAATTCGCTATGCTGAATCTTAAGCCGTAGAGAAGCTTTTAGATTTTCCATAGCACGTTTAATATCAAGATATTGCTCATTATTTTGAATTTGTTTACGGGTATCAAAACGCACCAAAATTTTCTCAATACCCCCTTGCTCAGCCTCAAGATGTTGCAAACCCAAGGCCGTTATACAGTATTGCTTACGTTTATCCTCACCCAATACAACACGAACAAACTGTTGCTCTTCTAAATAGTTCAAAGTTGGATAGATGGTTCCTGCACTTGGACAATAGCCTCCTCCTACAATCTCACCGATGTCTTTAATAATGTCGTAACCATATTTGGGTGCCAACGAAATAAGATGCAGTGCTAAGAGCTTCATTTGTCCTGTTTCAAATAAACGTCGCTTACGTAAAACAGGAGATCCGTCCAATTCGACAATAGCTTCAGACTCAAGAGCATTCGACATACATAAGATACAACTTAAAATTATTAAGATATATCTTAATATGTTTTTGGATTATTTCAAGCACTAAATTTCAAACTAAAATCATCATTAAAAAGTGAAGAATTTGAATATCTAAGCGTTAAAACATAAATCAATACGTTCGATCTCATTGATGTAAACACCCAATATCGTTAAAATTTGCGTTATGTCTTTGCGCCTATACACTCAAGTAAACGCAGACCAATAGCTTAAAACTTAGAATTAATTACAATGACAGATCAACTCAGAAAAAAATTTGAAAACCTACAACTCAATGCTGGGCAAGGCAAGATCAGTGCATTTCTTTCTATGTCCTTAGGGTTTTTGGGTATTTTTGCTGCCTTATGTTTTTTGTTTCCTAGCGTCCTAACCACACCTGAACTACGCCCGCTTTATAGTAAACACTATGATGCTTTTTACTACGCCTTGCTGTTCGGTATTGTCGTCAGTGCTGGTTTCGGTACTTATAGTGCAATCATTAAACAGAATAAATACGGTTTTTATGGTTTATGTATCACCATTTTGGCAGCTGTTTTAGGTTGTGGGCTGATCAAAGCACCGATATTATCTGCGCTACCATTTTATGCAGGTTTTGATTATTTCGTTATTACCTTAATCATCCTTGCTTTGGTTTTTATCCCGCTTGAAGGATTCTTTGCAAAGAACACAGAACAAAAAATTCTGCGCGTCGGCTGGGTCACAGACATGAAATATTTCATGTTTAGCCATATTGGCATTCAACTTTTTTCGTTTTTAACGGTTATGCCTATTCAGTATTGGATTACGCATATTCCCAATAACCCAATAGTGCCTTATGTACAAGCGCAGCCCATCTGGTTGCAGTTTATTGAGTTATTGATTGTGGTGGACTTCACCACCTACTGGTTACATCGTGCGATGCATGAAGTGAATTTCTTATGGCGCTTTCATGCCATTCACCATTCAACCGAACAAATGGACTGGCTAGCCTCTTCACGCTTACACATTGTTGAAGTGTTAATGACTCGTTTTATCGCAACTTTACCAATTTTCTTGTTAGGCTTTCATACCTCTGCAGTATTTGCTTATTTGGTCTTTATTTCTTTCCATGCCATTTTTATTCACTCCAATGTACGTTTCCGCTTTCCCTATCTGCGCTGGTTAATCGCAACGCCTGAATTCCATCACTGGCATCATTCTTCTGAAAAGCCTGCGATTGATAAAAACTATGCTGCCTTTATCCCCCTTTATGATGTGATGTTTAAATCCATTTATATGCCCAATCATTTAGCCAGTGTATATGGCACAGTGGGTTATAAAATTCCAAACAGTTTTGTGAAGCAGTTTACGTGGCCATTTAAACGCTATGTGAATAAGTTGAAGAAGCGATTAAACAAAAGCAATGAATCTCCCTAATAAAGCCAATTGATTGGTAATCTAACAATCTAAGCTTAGTTCATCCCATTCATAAGCCGTACCTAAAGAGAAGGCCGACACCATTACAGGTTTTCTCTTTTATTTTTAGTCTATCAATTCTAATTTAAACTATGCTCGCACTTTAAACGTTTTCACCATTCGATCACCTATACTATCCAAATAACACAACAGAACCACCTCACCTACTCCATTACAAGTACTGGCGTTTACCACATTAACTGCCCTAAGGAATATTGCATAATATTGAATGATTGTTAAAAAACCATTTTTTTATTTAGATCACCTTTAAACACGCAACATAATAATAAAAAACCCACCTTACGGTGGGTTCCTTTCAAATTAGCCAAATCTATTAAAGACGAACCAATTCAACAATTTTATCAGCCAGCTCTTCAACCGCATCTTGCGTAAATGCGACATCTGTACCGTCTACAAGGTCAGTCACCACAACCACACCTGTTTCACGTACTAACGCAACCTGATCAGCAGTTAAACCTGCTTTCGCAATCGCAACCACACCTTGTTGAATTAACAAGTTTTCAAGTACTTGTGCATTTTCAAGTGCTTTCACAGATACAGTTACCGCAGCAGGTTTTTGACCTAAACGTGCAGCACGGTCTTCCGCTGTGACAGGGTTGCTGTGTGCAGACCATTCCACAGACTCTTCCACCATACCCGCACCAATCGTCACGTTGTTTAAACGGTCGATGAAGATAAACGAACCTGTATAACGGCTGTCTTGGTAACGATCAAATACCACAGACGCATCAAACTCAACGGTGACATTGGCAATGGCGTTCAGCTCAAGGCTATCCACTTGCACCTTTTCCAATGTGTTGACATTGGTACGGTAGTTAATT
>NZ_DKIK01000153.1:8609-14179 GCF_002454215.1 Acinetobacter sp. UBA6720 | reverse complement strand
ATTGCTGCTGCCCCAAAGCAAAAAATTAGCTATGAAAAAAAGGTAGATTCTGCAGTTACTGAATATGCTGTGCGCGCTCTCAACTGGCTGCGTAAAGCAGAGTTTTTAATGAGTGCCCCGAAGCTCAACCTGTGTGTAGAAGATACAGGCTATGAAATTGCCTTTGCGGGTCGTTCAAACGCAGGTAAGTCTAGTGCTATCAATGCCTTAACCAACCAAAAGCAATTGGCTCGTGCCTCGAAAAGACCGGGTCGTACGCAGATGATTAACTTTTTCAGTCTAGGGAATCCTGACCAACGTCTGGTCGACTTACCCGGTTATGGTTATGCAGCCGTGCCTGAAGCGATGAAAATCGTGTGGCAAAAAGAGTTAGAAAACTACCTGATTCAGCGTAAAAGCTTACAAGGTTTAGTCTTGTTGATGGATATTCGTCATCCGCTACAGCACTTTGACGTGATGATGTTGGAATGGGCTTATTCGCGTAAATTGTTTGTGCATGTACTACTCACCAAGTCCGACAAACTCAACCGTGGCCCTGCTTCTAAGGCATTGCAAGAAGTTAAAGCCCAATTGAAAAAGATGAAATTGGATTTCTCAATTCAATTGTTCTCCTCCCTCAACAAACAAGGTCTAGAAGAACTGGCGAGCGTGATGGGTGGACGCCTGAATTTCACTTTAGATCAAGCTCAACACTTTGATTTAAGTAGCATTCCAGATGCGACAGCAGATGAGTTGGATGCAGACGAATTCGATGAAGATACTGAAGTAGCTATGGATATTGACGCTGAAGATCGTATTGAAACCAAAGGCGATGTTGAAACCAAACCACAGTCTGAGGCTTAAGTTTTAAACGCCATTCAATAAAAGCATCATCTATTGCTGTATCTGTGTCCCCTATTGCTAATCACAATTGGGGACTTTTTTTTATACTGAATTTATTCAACTCGTGAAAAAGTTCAACACATATAAAAATAGGTCAGCATATGAAATTATGGTCTCGATTGAAAAAAAACAAAATTCGCTCCTCGATTGCCTACACCATTAAGCCCCGCAAAGTTAAATTTGAGTGGCAAGACAGCCCGATTGATTGGATTCCCAACCAACCATTTGCCAGTTATTTCATCAATGAAATTAATATGATCCTACCCGCAGGTGAGTTCTGGTTCTGCCGCCTCTACAACAAAGTCTTACCACAAATTAGCGATGAAAAGCTGAAGCAAGATGTACAAGCCTTTATCCGCCAAGAAGCCATGCATGCGCAGGCACACAACTCAGCCAATAAAGAGTATCTCAGCCAAAGAAAGATTGATGTCTCCCGTAATCTAGAGTTGATGGATTTCTTATTTGGAAAATTACTGGCCGATAAACCTCTTGATCTCACTGTACCCAAAGCACTAGAGCACCAGTGGGATCTGTTTCGACTCGGCATTATTGCGACAGTGGAACACATGACCTGTGTCCTTGGAAAATATGCACTGGACAACACTGAATGGGAAAAAATGGGCGCTGACCCTGCGATGTTAGACTTGATCAAATGGCACGGCGCAGAAGAAATTGAACACCGTACCGTCGCATTTGATTTGTACCGACATTTAGGTGGTGGGTATATTGCGCGTTATTATTTAAGTCTGGTGGTGATTGCTGCCGTTCTGGGTTTATGGGTCGATGGTGCAGCTCATATTATGAAGCAAGATGACCGCTTTAAGTCGATTCAACCCAGTCTGTTTAAACCTTGGATTTGGCGTGAATGGTTCTCTATTTCCAAGCGGAATCATCAAGTACTACCAAGCCCGCTCTGGTTAGTATCACAACAGTTCGGCTATTTGGTGCCATGGTATGACCCTATACACGAAGCCAAAACAGAAGATGCGATTACCTACTTAGACCAATCCCCTGCGGCAAAACGTGCCATGCTCAAAGTCGCTTAAATCCCAAAATAAAAAAGCAGCTCAATCGGCTGCTTTTTTTATTCTAGAGCAAGACTTAAGATGAATTTGATAAATTCGGTAAAGGTGCATCCAGATCTTGGGTATGTCGATCGACCACCACACTAATCATCATGTCGCCTTGTACATTGACCACGGTACGCACAGTATCCAGTAAGCGATCTATCGGCAATAAAATCGCAATCGCTTCCGCAGGAAGCCCGACAGACTGCAAGACCATAATCATGGTGACCATACCTGCACTCGGGATCCCTGGAGCGCCTAAAGAAGCAATCATCGCGGTCAGACACACCACCAACTGTTGACTCAAGGTCAAATCGAGTCCCATCAAGTTGGCAATAAACAAAGCTGCTGCTGCCTCATACAGTGCAGTACCATCCATATTGAGCTGCNNCGGACGTACACCGAGATTTTCTTGCGCACATTTCAATGATAAAGGCATGGTCGCCGAGCTTGAACTGGTGGCAAAAGCAGTAATTAACGCCACACGTGTGCCTTTAAAAAAGGTGATCGGATTCATCTTGCCAAAAATCCACAGCAATAGTGGTAAAACCACCAGACCATGAAAAATGGTGGTGCCCGTTACCACAGCTGCAAACTCGGCCAAACGGCTCAATACCGAGATGTCTTCAGTGGCAATCAATTTGGCAAGTAAGGCAAAAATTCCCAGTGGTGCAAGCTTCATCACCCACCCAATCATCAGCATCATGATGTCAAAGAACTGCTGACTCAGCTTACGCACGGTACGGAATTGCTCACCACCTTTAACCAGTGCCACACCTATGAACAACGCAAAAACCACCACCGCCAAAACATTGCCTTCGGCAAAAGCTTTAAACGGGTTAATCAACGTATTTTGAATAAAGTTGGTGAAGAACGAAGATGGAGTGAGGGTATCTGGAGTTTGATGATTCGCCATGGCATCTTGGAACATCGCGATATCGACACCTTTGCCGACTTCAAATAAATGCGCGCAGCTTAAACCCAATATCAAGGCCAATGTCGTGGTGGTGACACAGCATGCCACCGTAATTTTCCAAACACGGGAGAGCTGCCCACCCGCCTGTAAGTTGGATACCCCCACCACAATTGAGCTAAAAATGAGGGGAATCAGAAGCATTTTTAATAAACCGATAAAAATACTACTGACCACTCCAATTCCATACAAACTCATTTCTAAAAAAGCGGTTTCAGGAAATAGATTTAAAACAAATCCGAAGATGACCCCAAAGATCGCTGCAATTAGAATTTGCGTGTTTAAGCTCATAGCTTCATGCTTTTCAAAGATTTCTTTGGGAAACTATGCCATGTGAATCGGCTAGAATCGAGGATTTTTTTGTCACAAGTACTGCACATTTCTCTATATGCCTCTGCTCAAAAGGCGAGACCATGACAATTCAAGCTCAGCTCTGACCACCTTTCAGTCGCAAAATCAGTCATAAAAAAAAGCTGAGTCATATCACTCAGCTTTTTTATATTCAAGCTTTATTGGGCTTCGATTTCACGGAGCCGAATCAAACCTTCTTGCGTAGTGCTACACACCAGCTCACCATTTTGCCACATCCGACCAAAGTTTAAACCACGTGAACTGGCACTCACTGTGGCGTCCATGTCATATAGCATAAACTCATCTACACGAAATGGTTTATGGAAATACATAGCATGGTCGATACTCGCACACTGTAAACTTGGAGACAAATAGCTTAAACCATGTGGACGCAGTGCCGTAGTCATTAAGGTAAAGTCTGAATAGAATGCCGCAATCGCTTGATGTAACGAAACCTCATCTACCTCAGCTGCAATGCGGTCATGCGTACGAATATAGTGTGCATAGACAGGCGCTTCTGGCTGCGGTTGATATGGGTTTTGTGGATTGATGGGACGAATCTCCACATGCCGATCTCGCATGAAACTTGCACGCACATTTTCAGGCACAAACTCCACCATCATTTTTTTCAGCTCAGCCTCAGACTTTAGCGACTCTGGTGCTGGGTATTCAGGTTCGCTAATTTGATAGTTCAGCCCTTCTTCATTGTCAGCAAAAGACACCATACACATAAAGATGGTTTTACCATGTTGAATGGCACGCACTTGACGGCTGACAAAACTACGCCCATCACGAATCCGATCGACTTCATAGATAATCGGTGCGTTTACGTCACCGCCAAATAAAAAGTACGCATGTAAAGAGTGTGCAGGACGATCTGTGGTATATGATGCTGCACGCAGTGCCTGACCTAAGACTTGCCCACCAAAAACACGCTTCCCAACCAAATTACGGCTTTGTCCACGAAAGATGTTTTCCTCAATTTTTTCGAGGCTCAGTAATTCAACCAACTCTTGGGTTAAAGCATTCATAAACAACCTACTTAATGGTGAGATACCCAATATTTCTGTAAAGTAATAGGTATCATATATAGAGTATAAAACCTATTTTGCCATAAATTCTGACTAAAACCCTAGAGATTGCTTGACTGAGATGTCACAACTTTTTTTCGTTATTTTTGACTAAAAATACGATTTTTAACGATAAAATTCACCATATAAAACAAATTTGTCAGGAAATGACATACGGTTTATGTTTACAATTACGCAAAATAAATACCCCTTCAGGCAAACTGCGGGATTGGTCATTTAAGCAGGAGTGTATATGTCCAAAAGTGGCTTTGGTCAAATGTATAGAAAGCTTTCAAGTAAGCTTCTTGACCTAATCGTAACCCCACATGTATTGGGTGAGGTTCCAACAGAACCGACAGCAAACGATGCTGACTCAGCAGCTTCAGACCATCCCAAAAAAATTGTCTGTTATGTACTCCAAAACCACTCTCGCAGTAATGCGCTGTTGGTGGATGGTGAAACACGTCGCTTAAAGCTTTCCCCTGCACTAGACCCTTTAGTCTTGGGTACACATCAAGAAAAAGCATCAATCGTGTTTCTACAACATAACGATGAAAATAATTTACTTAACGCTCCATCCCACACCTTTCCACCACGTCTTTTACGTTTGGTTGAAGCTTTAGAAAAACAACCCGACTTAGACGTAGAGCTGGTGCCTGTGACGGTACTGTGGGGGCGTTCACCAGATAAAGAAGACTCTTGGTTTAAATTGTTATTTACTGACACTTGGGCGACACCAAGTACAGTGAAACAGCTGATGAATATTGGTTTACATGGTCGCCAGTCATTTTTAGAGTTCCATGAAAGTCAGTCTTTACGTGCTTTAATTGACTTTGCAAAAACCACCTATCCGAACTTATCGCCTGCAACGTATATTCTAAACACCCTAAATAATCAGCTCGATGCACACCGTGAAGCAGTACTCGGCCCTGACCTTTCAGACCGCCGCAACGTGATGCATTCATTGATTAAAGCCAATGATGTACAAGATGCCATTCGTCGTGAAAGTATCCGCGGCAAAATTAGCATGTTGGATGCAGAGCGTCGTGCCATTGGTTATGTCAATGAAATCGTATCGGACTATTCACATTCCACCATCCGTTTTGCTGAAATGGCGCTAGCACGTTTATGGACGCAGCTCTATGACGGGGTTGAAGTCCATAACTTCAATACGGTTCGTGAGTTGGCAAAAGATTATGAAATTGTGTATACCCCATGTCACCGCAG
>NZ_DKIK01000153.1:4180-8490 GCF_002454215.1 Acinetobacter sp. UBA6720 | reverse complement strand
GCGGGCGATAACCTGAATATGCCATTTGTTGGGCAAATTTTACGTGGTGGCGGTGCATTCTTTATTCGCCGTACCTTCCGCGGTAACGCGCTCTATACTTCGGTCTTTAAAGAATACCTATACAGTATTTTGTCGCGTAACACGCCTTTAGAATACTTCATCGAAGGTGGTCGTTCACGTACAGGTCGTCTGCTACCACCAAAGACAGGCATGTTGGCGATGACGGTGCACAGTCACTTGCGTGGTCGTGCCAAACCGATTGTCTTTGTTCCGACCTATATCGGTTATGAACGCTTGATGGAAGGTGCAACCTACGTCGGTGAGATGAACGGTAAACCGAAAGAAGCAGAGTCTGTCTTTGGAATTCTGCAAACTTTACGCAAAATTGAACGTATTTTCGGTAAAGTCCATCTCAACTTTGGCGAACCAGTCTTCTTAGATGACATGCTGAAAAAGCATGGCGCTGAGAATGTACACATTGCTAAAAATGATGATCCAATTCCGCAAGAAGTCTCTGATGCTGTGAATAGTTCTGCACATGCGATTTTAGAAAATATTAACCGTGCCGCTGTGGTGAACCCCGTTTCATTACTGTCTTTGGTTCTGTTGGCTACTGAGAAGCATACGCTTGATGAAGAAATCTGTATCAAACAGCTTGATACCTATCGCAAGTTGTTAACCACTCTTCCTTATGATGAGCGCCTCTTGGTCACGCCATTATCAGGTAAAGAAATCATTGCTTATGGTTTAAAGCTGAAACTGATCAAACGCGTCAATCACGTACTGGGCGACATCATTGCGATTGCGGACAATCAAGCGGTACTGCTGACCTACTTCCGTAATAACATTTTGCATGCCTTTGTATTGCCATCACTCGTTGCCGCTTTGGTTGAACACAATGGAACCATTGGCCGTGGTGATTTAATCAATGTGATTCGCACGCTCTATCCATTTTTAAAAGCAGAACTGTTTTTAAAATGGGAAGATGCTGAACTCAAAGATCAAATCTGCGCTTATGTAGATGGGTTGATTCAAGCCAAGCTGATTTCTGAAGATACCGAAGGCCACTTGATTTCTCCTGCTCCAAACAGCGAAAATCATAACCAGTTGGTGGTATTGGCAGCGCCAGTCATGCAGAGTCTTGAGCGTTACTACATGACGCTTGCATTAATTACACAGCGTGGTTCTGGGAATATTTCAGCGCGTCAGGTTGAAGAGCTCAGTCATTTGGTGGGTCAACGTCTGTCTGTCTTATATGAGTTCAACTCACCTGAATTCTTTGATAAAGCCTTGTTCCAGAGCTTTATTAAAGTGCTGACGCAACAGGGTTATATCAGCACTAACTCAGACAACGCGATTGTGTTTGATGAGAACTTCCAAAACGTTGCGCAATATGCCAACTTGGTACTAGATGATGTCACGCTACAAATGTTGCAACACATCACCACTTTCAGCGATGAAGAGCTAAAAGACACGCTAGACAAAGTCGCTGCTGAACAAGCGAAGAAACGTTTGAAACGTAAGAAGAAGTAACTTCTTTTTAAAAGCATAGGTATCTACAAAAGGTAGGTGCCTATACTGTAAGCCTATGAATAAAAATTAAAATCTATTTCGTATAAGAAGTTTATGTTAAATGGATTCAAATAAGCTTGATAACGTGTCGATGTGATGTGTGAATCGTAATCTCAGCCTAGAGGGCTTGCCCAAAGGCTGTATGAACTTGAGGAAGTGGAAGCATTGTTGATTTAGTATTGATATAGTTCAAAGTTTAAATTAACTTTTTCTAGAACTTGATGAAATTCTTTATTATTTTTTAGATATTGAGCATTACAACTATCTTCAAATTGAACAGATGCGCAGATTAAACGTAAATGTGCGTAGTCTGTTAGGTTAATCAGTTTTTCATAGTATGATTTTCTATTTTCTTCAGTATTAAGCTTTTCTTCTATAAGTTTTACGATACTAGAAAATGATCTAAATACATCATATATATTGTATTCTTCATCTATAGTCTCATATAACTCTTTAATTTTATCAATTTGAACACCATTTTCAAATTGTTGATCAAGTAAATCTTCTACCTTTTTAACAGCTTCTTCATTATATAGAGTATGTTTTTCATTATTTACTAAAACATATATTTTAAATCTGTTATATATGTCCTTTTGAAGTCCTATTAAATTAAAAAATAGATTCTCAAAAGTCCTTAAATTTTCATTCGCGATGTTGCTTTCAAGTTGCTCAGTAAGTTTTTTATTAGCTAAGTTTTGATGATTAAGTGATTGAATTAATAAAAAATGTAATGAATGACAGAATAGGACTTATAGTCCCACCTAAAAAGCTTCCAAAATCTGACCAGACACCTTGATCTTTTGACCAAGGGTAATGTAGGACCACAGAAAATTGGTAAAAATATAAAATTGGAGTAATAACAATAACTAGTGTAGCTATTGTTATTAGATATTTATTCAACAGTTTTCTCACGAATTAGGTTTTCTACAAAGCTTGCTTCTCTGACTAGATATTTTACAACATCACCATCTTTTTTCTGTAAAGATGTCGCTTTGATCTTGAGATATTTCATATCTTCATTTTCGGTAATACCGTTATTATCATCTAAGTTCTTAGAAAATAATTTTTTACTAGTTAAGTTCATGACTTTATAAGCCTGTATACCGAACGCAATTGTTTCTCTTTTGCCTTTAATTTGTAGTCTTCCATTACCAGTAAATGTATTGAATCGAGTAATTAAAACTTCTAACTCAATAATTTTATTGGATTCTTTAGCTGACATTTTTTCATATGTTTCTTCAGTAAATGTTTGCAACACTCTAGTTTCTGATTCTCTTTGTCTATATCTAATTTTTACATCGTAGCCAAAATTATTAGGTACATTATGAATGTTATCTATGAGCGTTTTTTTTCTTAATGCTTTGATTAAGACCGTAGACTGATCACCTAAACTATTGATGATTGACTTAGCTTTTGGACTTAAAGGAGGATAATTTTGATAGAAGGCTTCAGAAAAATAATATTCGATAATCTCTGCTAAATTATCTTTTCCTACAAAAGATAGTCTTTTTATTGCTTCATCTTCAAATGCTTCAACACTAAACATTTGTCCATATGAACCACTAAAATTCTTTTTTTAGCGTGTACGTACACTACTCCTAGATGTGTTCTTGCTTGGTACTTCATCAGTTAGCTACGGTTTCTGCAATTAGACGCACAGCATCTGATACACCTTGCATAGTTGTTAGACCTGATTTCATATCAACTGAGAAATTAGGAGTATCAATTACTAAATCTAATTCAAGTTCCATTGGTTACTCTATAAATAATTTAAGTAAACTTATTTCTAATAAATATATGTATTTATTATATAACTATTTTTATTAAAAACCATTCAGTTGAATGAAATATGTTTCATTAATATATGTTAGCTTTCCTAAAATTATTAGAATACTCGTTATACTAAACACCTTTTTTGTTTTTATAATTCAGCATCTTACCGTATTGAGTGGAGCCCAACTACTATGATTGGGCTTTTTAACTGAATTTCCACGTTCCACACCCATTTCCCAAACGATGCTTCACATTTTTTATGAGTGAAAGTAAAAAATTATTTTGACTCACGCTCTTCTAACAATGCCAAATAATCATCAAAACAATGTGGATGCTGTAATTCAAAATTCATCTTCTGCATCCGCGTAGCATAAATTTGCTTGCCTGATGGTGCATCACTTTCCAAAACCAAAGCTGGCAGTCCTAACTGCTGTTGAAACCATTGCATGATTTCATGTAAAGGCAGTGGTTGGCTATTGCTACAAATGTAAGACTTTTCAGTATGTTCCACGTGAAGCAAGTGCGCTAAAAAAGCCGCCAAATCCTCAATATGAATTCGGTTCGACCAATGCAGTTTAGGATAAGATTTTGTGGTTTCTGCAAGTTTAATCATACGTGTAACTGAGGTTCCATAAATGCCTGTTGGACGTACAATCACACATTCATAAGGATAAGCGTGCTGCCATGTTGCTTCCATATTCAATAGCACCTGCCCTTGCGCATCACTTGGCTGAGGAGAAGTCTCATCATCAACTCGCTCACCTGCACTTTCACCATATACACGGGTGGAAGAAACCACGATCACTTTTTTTAAAGGATGACTTTTTAAGGCATGTAGCATGGGTGCAATCGAGTCTACAAAAGTTCGCTGATACGATTCCACCGTACTGCCCTCAGGCGAGAGTAAGACATACACAGCATCAATCGGTGCGACTTGGGATAAATCCAACTGATGAATATCTTGA
>NZ_DKIK01000153.1:3065-4015 GCF_002454215.1 Acinetobacter sp. UBA6720 | reverse complement strand
GTCCATCAGTTGCAGGGGGTCGGATCTGCCTCTGCTGCACTACTTGAAAAGTTGAATCTCTTCACTACAGATGATCTGTTGTTTCATCTGCCACGAGACTATGAAGATCGTAGCACGATCATCCCCATGAACCAATTGACTGTGGGGCGTAGCTACTTACTCGAAGGCACGATTCAAGGTGTGGACTTTCCGCCGGGTAAACGTAAATCAATGGCGATTGGACTGCAAGATGACTTTGGCAAAGTGACTTTACGCTTTTACCATATTTATAAAGGTTTAACGGACCGCGCAAAGATCGGTAATCGTCTGCGTATTTTTGGTGAAGTCCGCGTGGGCGCGCGTGGCTTGGAAATGTATCATCCTGAAATTCAACTCATTACAGAGCATACGCCACTTCCACAAACTCAACTGACTGCGATTTATCCCAGTACAGAAGGGCTGACTCAACCGAAGTTTCGTGAATACATCAAACAGGCTCTCGCCAAGCACAGTGATGATTTACCTGAACTACTGCCCGCAAAATTTACCAATGGCTATGCACTTAAACAGGCGTTGGACTACATCCATCACCCTCCTGTAGATGCCAATATGCTGCAACTGAGCCAAGGCTCACATCCAGCCCAGCAACGTTTGATTTTTGAAGAGTTGGTTGCGCATCAGGTCAGTCTATTAAGCCGTCGTGCCTATATCCAACAGATTGAAGCCCCACGTATTTCTGCCAGTCGTCAGTTTGCCAAACAACTGCTCAGTAGCCTGCCTTTTGAAATGACCAATGCACAAAAGCGCGTCTCCAAAGAAATTGTACACGACTTAAAACTCAATAAACCGATGCTACGTTTGGTTCAAGGCGATGTCGGTGCAGGCAAAACCTTGGTCGCAGGCGTCGCAGCCTGTCATGCTTTAGAAGAAGGTTGGCAAGTGGCGTTAATGGCACCGACTGAAATTTTGGC
>NZ_DKIK01000153.1:0-3002 GCF_002454215.1 Acinetobacter sp. UBA6720 | reverse complement strand
CATTATCTCAATTTTAAAAAATGGTTTGAGCCTTTGGGACTCAGTGTATCTTGGCTTTCAGGTAAACAAAAAGGCAAAGCCCGTGCCACAGCCGAACAAGCCATTGTTGACGGCACGGCGCATCTGGTGGTGGGTACGCATGCCTTGTTTCAAGACAATGTCCGCTTTGCCAAACTTGGATTAGTGATTATTGATGAGCAGCACCGCTTCGGGGTCGATCAGCGCTTAGCCCTGCGTAATAAAGGTGCGCAGAATATGACCCCACATCAATTGGTCATGACCGCAACGCCGATTCCACGAACTTTAGCCATGTCCGCCTATGGAGACTTAGACACGTCCGTGATTGATGAACTTCCACCCGGACGAACGCCGATTCAAACCGTGACCATTCCACTCGACCGCCGTGAAGAAGTCCTGCAACGTATTGCCAGTAACTGCTTAGAAGGCAAACAAGCTTACTGGGTCTGCACCTTGGTTGAAGAGTCTGAAACCTTAGATGCTCAAGCCGCTGAAGCGACCTATTTAGAAATTAAAGAACGCTTCCCCGAGCTCAACATTGGCCTCGTACATGGCAAAATGAAAGCCGATGAAAAACAAGCCGTGATGCAACAGTTTAAAGCCAATCAATTACAACTGTTGATTGCTACGACAGTGATTGAAGTGGGGGTCGATGTACCAAATGCCTCGATCATGGTGATTGAAAATGCGGAACGTTTAGGACTGTCTCAATTGCACCAATTACGTGGCCGTGTTGGTCGAGGTGCCAAAGCCAGTTTTTGTGCACTATTGTATAAAAGTCCGCTGTCTCAAAATGGACAAGAACGCCTACGCATCATGCGGGAAACCAATGATGGCTTTTTAATTGCCGAAAAAGATTTGGAAATCCGTGGTCCAGGTGAATTACTCGGCACCAAACAAACCGGGGATATGGGCTTTCGTGTAGCCAAACTAGAACGCGATGATCATTTGCTCAATCAAGCCCACTTTGTCGCAGCTCAGATTTTAAAAGACTATCCTAGAAATGCCGAAGCCTTACTGAAACGCTGGCTGCCTGAAGCACCACGCTATGCCTATGTTTAGCCATTTACTGCACACCGCCAAACAGTTGTTACACAAAACACAGCCTTGTCAGTTGTGTGGCATTGTACGCACAGATCTGCATTCGGTCTGTCTGGACTGCTGGCAACAACTTCCTCTGCATCCACAAACCATTGAAAAACAAGCGCTGAGTATTCATGTCGCAGGACAATATCAATATCCTTTAGATCATTTGATTCAGCAGTTCAAATATGAACAACAACTGCATTGGCAACCTTTACTTTCAGGCATTCTTCAGCAAATACGCTTACCTAAAGTGCAAGCAATTGTTCCAATGCCGATTTCGAGCCAACGTTTAGCGGAACGTGGCTATAACCAATCAATGATCCTCGCCAAAGACTTAGCCAAGCAACTAAATGTTCCCATTTGGCAACCTGTGATTCGGCTGCATCAACATTCGCAAAAAGGACTCAGTCGACTAGAACGCTTAGATCACATTCAGCAGCAATTTAAAATTGATCCACAGCAACGCCAATATGCAAAACGTTACCGACGTGTTTTGATTTTGGATGATGTCGTGACCACAGGCAGCTCGATTCAGGCCCTGACTTTACAACTTGAACAATTAGGTTGTCATAAAGTCAGCGCCGCGTGTATTGCCTACGCACTGGAATAGTTAAACGACTTCAATCAGCAAATGTTCGCGCACCCAAGGGATGACCACCTCTGTGGTTAACGGTGCAAGTGCAGTTTGTTGATCATCCAAGTTCAGCCACTTCATTTCCGCAATTTCAGCCGCAATCTGTGGCGCTTGCTGAAGCTGAACATGGTAAACGTAGCTGACCAATTTAAAATCAGGCTCGTTAGCTGTGGCTGTTTCAAAACGACCGACAAACTGTTTAATAACCGCATCTGTGCCTATTTCTTCCTGAATCTCACGCAGCATGGTTTGCTCAGGTGCTTCATTTGGCTCAAGCTTACCGCCCACTTGCATAAAACACGTGGTGTTTTGCTTGCGCACCAATAAAAGCTGCTGTTGTGCATTTACAATAATGGCTGCAGCAACCGTAATCACCTTCATGCTTTGACATCCAACAGCTCCGGATCAACCATGCCCCACTTCGGTTCAGGCGCTTGGAATTGATCCATTTGCTTTAAAATTGTTTTCACTGAGTCCGATACAATCAGGCTGTCGGTAAAACGTGTATGGGTAAAACCTTTGCTGGTTGTCATTTTTAGAAACTTGATTAAATCATCATAAAAGCCATTTACATTCAAAAAGGCATTTGGCTTGAGGTGAATGCCGAGTTGAGCCCATGTCCATTGTTCAAAGATTTCTTCTAAAGTCCCAGCACCGCCTGGCATTGCAATAAATCCATCCGACAAGGCTGACATTTTCAGTTTACGCTCTTGCATGTCTTTGACGACATATAACTCGGTGAGGCCTTGATGTGCCAACTCACGATCCACCAGCACGTGTGGAATCACACCAATCACTTGACCCCCCGCTTCTAAAGCACTGTCAGCCACGATACCCATTAAGCCTGAGCGACCACCACCATAGACCAAGGTTTTGCCCTGTTCTGCAATGGTGTGTCCGACCTGACGAGCTGTTTCTGAAAAAATTTGATCTGAACCTAATGCGGAACCACAAAAGATCGCAATTGAATTTGTCATTTTTTACTCTGATATTTAATTGTCATGCAACTTCACTAAAATGAATGGATATTTTTTAGCAATTTAACCATTCGATCAGTGTTTTTATTGCAATCCTTGTCTAAAATACACCCATCCACCTCAACCATTACTGCGCAAAGGAGAAAGACGGCATGCTTGAAGCCTTTTACGCCACAGAGCGCGGTAGCTTAGAAGACATCACCATTAATGGCGATTTCGATCTTCAGCCCGATTTGGTCTGGCTTGACCTCATTGCTCCCTCACAAGAAGAACAACAGTGGATTTTA
>NZ_DKIK01000022.1:0-3165 GCF_002454215.1 Acinetobacter sp. UBA6720 | reverse complement strand
TGGAAATTCAACAGTCTTCCATTAATAGCCGTCTCATCCATTTGGGAGCGATTCAGCTTTCTCCAAAACATGTGCCTGTAGAAGCGCTCCGCCGTTCCATTCAACGCGCCTTAAAACACAGCCAACCTGAAGATTTTTTATATAGCGATAAGCAAGGCCATATTCGTTTGCGACAGGCTTTGTCTGAGCATTGGGCTGAAGATGGCTTCTATATTTCGCAGGATGATATTTACATCAGCAATGGCTGTATGCCTGCGCTGTCGGTGATGATCCAACACCTCAGCAAGGAAGGGGACAGCGTAATTGTACCGACTCCAAATTTTAATGGTCAGTTGCAAATGTTGGCGGGGTTAAAACGAAAAATTATTGAAATTCCAGCCGATACTCAAGGCTTTGATCTTGAACGTTTAGAGCAGGTCATGCAAAGCTCAGGCGCAAAAGCGTGTTTACTCACGGCCAATTATCAAAATCCATTAGGGTTTTGTTTAAGCAATGCAGAAAAAGAAAAAATTGCACAACTGGCAGCGCGCTATCAATGCTATGTGATTGAAGATGATATTTATGGTGAATGTAGTTTCAGCTCGAGTCGTCCGCTGCCGATTAAGTATTGGGATCAGCACGGTTATGTGATTTTCTGTGGTTCGGTTTCCAAATCACTTTCAACTGCGTATCGGGTAGGTTGGTTCTGTATTCCGCAGCGCTTAGCGCATTTGAAGGCTACGTTACTGATGCAAAATATCACAGTGAATACGCCTTTACAGTTGGCACTGGCCGATCTCATTTATAGTCGTGCTTATCGGGAGCATTTACAGCAGTTAAAGCCGATTTTGAAACAGCAAGTTGAGCAATACCGACACATGATTCAGCATGCCTTTGACGGGGTTGAGCTACGTATCAATCAACCCTTAGGTGGTTATGCGCTGTGGTTACAGCTACCCGAGTGTATCGATGGTTTAGATATGTACTATTTTGCTCAGCAGCACGGTATTAATATTGTGCCAGGAGAAGTCTTTGGTGAAGGGCAGCGTTATAAAAACTGTATCCGCCTCAATGCAGGTCATGAAATTTCAACAGATATTCGCGCGGCAGTCACCTTGTTGGCCGATTGGGTGAAAGCGCAACTCAGTAGTTCGACGTTGGTCAAACAAGCGGTATAAAAAGCGCCTGTTTTGAGGCGCTTATGGATTAAAAATCGGCTTTGAGAACGATACGATAACGAGCTTTTCCAGAATGCAACCGTTCCAGTGCTTCATTCAACTGTGACATAGGATACAGTTCAATTTGTGGTGCAATGTTTTTACGTGCAGCGAATTTGAGTAGCTGACGTAATGCCGCAGGTGAGCCAGTGGGTGAACCCGTGATAGACTTTGCTCCACCAATTAGACTACCTGCATTTAACTTGATGGGCTCAAGGGGCAAGCCTAGAAGATGGATCGTGCCATTCGGTGCCAGTGTACTAATATAGGCAGGCCAATTGAGCGTGACATTCACCGTACTGAGCAATAGATCGAATTTGCCTCGCTGGGTTTTAAGCGCATCCACATCACGGCTATTCACCACATGATCTGCACCCATGGCCTTGAGTTCTTCCGTTTTGTCGAGGTTCGAGGTAAACGCCGTAATTTCACAGCCCCATCCTCGAAGTAACTTAATAGCCATATGCCCTAAACCACCGATGCCAATCACGCCAACATGGTGAATGGCTTGAATTTGGTGTTTTAAAATCGGATCAAAAACGGTAATACCGCCACACAATAAAGGACCTGCGGATTCAGGATCCAGCTCTTCAGGTAAAGGAATAATCCACTGCCAACCTGCGCGAACTTTGTCGGCAAAGCCACCTGCATGACCGACGATGGTTGCTGTCGGCCCACCTGTACAGAGTACTTGTTGGCCCGACACACAGGGGTCACAGTGTTGGCAGCTTTCTGCCGTCCAGCCAATACCGACGCGCTGTCCAAGTTTAAGCCCTTTGGCTTCGGAGCCTAAGCGACTGATGGTGCCAATAATTTCATGACCAGCGACAACGGGATAGACCGAAGAGTTCCATTCATTGTTAATGACCGAAACATCGGAATGGCACAATCCACAATATTCGACTTGGACTTCGACCTGATGTGGTTGCAGTTCACCTGCATCGAATTGATAGGGTTGTAGTGCTGCGCCTGCTTGCATTGCCGCATAGGCACGAATGGTGTTATCCGTCATATTCTATATCCTTATTTTCCTGTTTTTTATGTACTTTTATTTAAAATGACAGCTATTTTCGTGATCATTGACCATACCGACTGCTTGCATAAAGGCATAGCAGGTGGTGGGTCCGACAAATTTAAAGCCCTGTTTTTTTAGGGTTTTAGACATATTTTGGCTTTGAGGTGTCTGTGCAGGCGCTGTACGGTAGTCAGGGACATCATTGTTGATTGCGTGTTGCCCGACAAAGTTCCAGAGCCACTCAACGGGGTTGATACCTTGTTGTTTCAGGGCTTGCCATGCAATCGCATTGTCACGAATGGCGGTCAGCTTCCCGATATGGCGAATTAAGCCGATATCTTGGACTTTTTCTGCTAAGTCTGTATCACTTAGAGCCGCAATCTGTTCAATGGAATATTGAAAAAACTGGCGATGATAATGTTCACGTTTTTTCAGGACGGTAATCCATGAAAGCCCCGCTTGTTGACCTTCGAGGCAGAGCATCGCAAATAATTGCTTTTCATTATGTAGTGGTTTACCCCACTCATGATCATGGTAGTCGATGTAAAGTGGGTCTGAGGAGCACCATCTGCAGCGTTGAGTGGTCATGAACATGCTCCTGATCTTTTTATAGGGTAAAAGGTGCCCATTGGTCGTGTTGATTGTCCCAATAAAATAATTGGGCGTGTTCGAGGTCGGAAAAGTTAATCCAAACATCTTTTCCTGTTTTTTCAGCAAATCCAGTACTGATTAAAAGCGCATCTTCAGTAATTTCCATGATCCAACCTTGGTGGTTTTGTCCAGCCAAGATGATTTTTTGTTGATTGCCTGATTCAGCAAATTCGACCAGACGGTTGATCAACGCTTCTGACATGAAAAATTCCTAAAGTTAACGTAAATAAGGATAGGGATTTACTGCACCACGGCCTTTACCTTGTAAATAAAGTCCATAATGCAAATGTGGGGCTGTGTGCC
>NZ_DKIK01000163.1:8650-11820 GCF_002454215.1 Acinetobacter sp. UBA6720 | reverse complement strand
AACAATTTCGTAAATTATAATTCTATAACACTAAAGTTACATGTTACTTATGATTAAAAATCATTTAAATGATACATAATTTCATGAACTTTCAGATTGTAACTTTAGGGTATAGTCTAATATTACAAATATCAATAAGAAGATACTTTGATTTTTAAATCTCTGAGCAAAATCATTTACAAACTCACATACACAAAGTATGTTTATAAAACACAAAACTGAACCATAGTTTGTGTTCTCTAGTGGTTAATGGTAATGATTATTACCATTAGTGAAGCGCACAGTTTTTCAAATTGGGCGTTTTAATTAATAATTAAAATTCAATAAATTTCATTTAGTTAAATTACAAAATACTGAATAAAATGACTACGCATTCTTGTTCATAGTCTATCACTCATTCCTTCTTCCAATAGCCCATCAATAATTAAATTACATGGCTAATTTTGCAAATACCTTCAGTTTTAATGGAAACACTAGAAAAGATTCAATATAAGTTTAGCAAGACAAAACTGGTACTTGGAGCAAGTATGCTACCCAATAGGACATGGAAGATGACCAGAGATAAGTTGACGCATAACTACTTTAAGTGGGATCAACTCTGGGTTGTGAAATAGAGATGATCCCCTATTAAATGCACAATTATAGTTTCTAATTAGTTTTAATTTAGTTTCAATTAAATATTAAAAAACAACTAAAATCTGTAAGATATATTCCATATGTGCATTAAGCAGGAATTCCTTAATGAAAGAATTCCTGCTTAATGCAATCAATTACTTATGAATGTCGAGAGTTGGCTTCATCATACACAGCATTGTTTTCACGTCTGCCTACGGCAATGACGATGAAAATAACCTCATCATCAATCACTTCATAAACCAAACGATAACCAACACTGCGAAGTTTGATCTTGTAGCGGTTAGGATGTCCTGGGAGCTTATTCTTGGGAATGCGAGGATTCTCTAGTACCTTGATCAGTTTCTTCTTCAATGGTTGCTTAATACTTGGATTAAGCTTATTCCATTCTGCTAATGCTTCTTCTAAAAAGTCTAACTTATAGGTCATCAATATTTACTCGAATGCGTTTTTGATTCGCACGAGCATCTGCAATTTTGTTGAGTTCCAGGTCTTCCAGTTGTTCCATCATGGTTTCATACAAATCAGCCGGAACACAGTAAAACGCTGGTATATTACGATTAAGGATCGCTACAGGTTCACCTTTACCTGCTAACACTGTATCCATCGGACTCTTTTTGAGTTCAGTAATACTTGCAGTCATTCGTGCATGGATTAATTGAGTCATAGTTAGGCCTTTATAAAGTTAAGTGTTTGCAGTTTGGGTTGAATCACTACAAGTAGGTTCGGGTAGCTAATCTCAGCATACCTCTCTAATGTGCATCTTAATTTGATAAGTAGGGTTGAATCAGTGACGAGGAGCATCTTTGCAAGATAAGGCATCGCTGAACGAAATGCCTTTAACCACTTACGATGTTGCTCAATAATATCTATAGGTTGTTGCATCTCTAGCTCAGCTAACCCAGGAGCTACGTCAAGATCACACCATGAAAGTATCTTTAGAGCTTTTTCTAATGTAGTAGTTTTAGTTACCTGCCACTCTTCCTCTCTTTCATCCATCAAATCGAATAGATGTCTGAGTTCCTGCATACGAACTTCATCCTCTCGTTTCAAACGAGATTTTTCAGTCATATTCCAAACAGCATCAGAATTCATAGATTCTCCTATTCAACGCTATGACTATAGCATTCCTAGAAGCACATTTAAAGATGCGATTAAAAAAACCATAATGAGTACTTTTCGCTACTCGATAAACGGTAGAAACTCCACAACCAACTGCTTTAGCTATTTCATCCTTGGTCATGTTCCGACATGATATAGGTCTAACAAATACAAAAAAGCCCTTAATCATTAAGGGCTTTTCCACAAGCAAATCACAACCAATTAAAAACTAAATTAGTTTTATATTAGTTTCAAATTAGTTAATTTTCTTCACTAAGTTTCTTCAGAGCAAATCTGATAATTCCATTATGGGTTTGACCATATTTTTCAGCTAACTCAGCCAATAGCTGATACTCATATTCGTTCATTGGAATCGTATGCGTCTTAAATTTTCGAGGTGCTTTGGGATCTAGTTTTTGAGTAGTCTGCTCATTTGCCCCATTGATGAATGCGTCAATTTCGGGTGATGAAGGCTTCGTAATTTCTCTTTTCTTAATCACGCTAAAAGCTCCTTCATAAATGATTCAAACTCTTCGATTGCTTTTGGATTATTTGATTCAACAACACCTTTCCCTTCAGCAGTAACATCACGATAAACCTTCCTGTCATGAATTACTGACGACAACGCTGTGAATAATGGAAAATCCGCCAGGTAATCATTTGCTTGTTGTACTTCAGATACAGATGGATTGGTTGGTGCCAGCGTTAATAAACCAAATGGTTTTAAGTCTTCATTAAATGACTTGGCTTGATCTATGACTTCAGAGAGATGAGGTAAAGTATCAAGATCGAACTGTGATGGTCTAAATGGTACTACAAGGTAATGAGCTGTTAGCATTGCTGTTCTAAGCTCTTTACTATCATGTCCAGCCACATCAACAATCACATAGTTATAACGGCTATCCAGGTCTTTCAGTGTGTTCTTGATGTCACCATAGCGTTGAACACAATGAACTTTTGGCAGATCAGTTTCATCTCTGTCTTTTACCCAATTAGCTGAACTTTGTTGAGGATCTGCATCAACTAATACTATGTCTTTCTTATGTTTAGCAAGATATGCTGCAATGTTGATGGCTATTGTTGATTTACCACATCCGCCTTTTTGACTTCCAATTAAGATAATCATTTTACTTGTAATTTGTAACTAATTTGAATTCAATATAGTTTTATTTTTCATTGGTGTAAATACTTACTTAAAAAATCTTGTTGTCCATTGATTTAGTATTAGTCTACATTTTCCCACCTAAATTAGGGTTATACTTCATGCTAATTCATCACTGTAAATGGATACTCGTAAAACAAGAAATTCTCTTAAATTTTTAAGCAATAACATTTTTATTTTTAAATAATTTTAATATTTTTATTTTTAAATCCTCTGTAAGCCTTATCTAGAAAGTGTTTGAGAGCTTATTAGTCTACATTTTCCCACCTTTAAG
>NZ_DKIK01000163.1:0-8541 GCF_002454215.1 Acinetobacter sp. UBA6720 | reverse complement strand
CCCACCTTTAAGTCTACATTTTCCAACCTTGTGCCTACACTGTTTGTTAGTGTATGCTAATCTGATAATTACATGGGGAAGTCTCAGTGAAAAATGAGCTCGTAGTTAAAGATAATGCGTTAATTAATGCTAGCTATAATTTAGACACAACGGAACAACGATTGATTTTATTGGCAATTGTCCAAGCGAGAGAGTTAAGTAAGCATGTGGATGCTAATAGCACGCTAGAGGTTCATGCTCATCATTACATGAAGCAGTTCAACGTCGATAAACATGCAGCCTATGAGGGGCTTAAAAACGCAGCTAGCAACCTATTTGAGCGCAAATTCAGTTACAAGGGTATCCATGAGGGGACTCAACAGGAAAAGATAGTGAAATCACGTTGGGTTTCCAAAATAGCCTATGTTGATTCAGCCGGGATTGTAGAGCTCACTTTTGCACCTGATGTCATACCCTTGATTACACAGTTAGAGAAGTCTTTCACTGCTTATGAGCTGAAACAGATTAGCTCTCTCACAAGCAAATATGCAATTCGTCTTTACGAGTTACTGATTCAATGGCGTAGTGTTGGTAAGACACCTATGTTTGCGTTAGATGACTTTCGCTTTAAGCTTGGATTAGCAGAGAGTGACTATGTCAAAATGGCGAACTTCAAAGCCAGGGTACTCGATACAGCATTAAACCAAATTAATGAATTAACAGATATCATTGCTTCTTATGAGCAACATAAAAATGGACGTGTGATTAGTGGCTTCTCATTTACGTTCACAACAAAGCAGCAACCTAAGGAAGTCACTCACACCAAAGCCAAGAAGCTAACGGATAAGCAGATTCAATTTTTTGCCAACAAGCTAGCTCACCATGACCCATTTGCAAGCCAAAAAGCTGCAGTAGGGGAAAGCTATGCTGATCTAGAAAAAAGGCTTCTAATTGAATTAGAGGATGTTCAAAATGTTAGAAAGTATTCTGGTGTTCTAAAAGAGTTGGGATTAGAAGTTTAATGGTGAAATAAAATTAGTTGTTAAGTGAAACTAATTTGGTTTTGTTTTAGTTCTAATTTAAGTTAAGCTTTATAAAATCATATTTTAAACTATTTATGTAACAAAGCTAAATCCCTACTTCCTCTCGGATTGAGCAAAGCGAAAACCTAAGCTTTCGAAAGTCATGTCCTTGATTTAAATGGCAAAACCTGACATTGAAATAATTCTAAAATTAATCCATGCCAAAGCAGCAAGAAGTGGATTCAGGTTGGTATATCAATTTTTACTGAGTTAAAAAATCACTGACGTATTTTTATGTCAGTGATCAAACTTTTTTTTCAAAATCCCAACTTTTGGATAATCATTTTTTTTTTATTTGTTAATGTCCGTTACTGAGTACACGTCGAGGACATATAGCTGATTACTTAATGAATAGTGAGTGAGCTATAGACCTGACTGTATTCAAAAATATTGCTTCAGAAGTTAAAGTCTCATAAATAAAAAACCCCAATAGCTAAATCTTGTGGCGGAACTAGCTATCGGGGTCTGAAATACAGGAACATTGTAACGTGTTCAAAAACAATATACACGAATTTTTGTTAAATCTAGGCTACGAAACGAACAATTTACCGTTTCAATTTGTGCTAGAGAAACACTATCGAATCCCAAGTATCGGGAAAAGCAGAAAAAACCGTTCTACTGACGTTATTTTAAAAAGCAATGGTCTGTATCTGATCTATGATCATTCGACTGGCGAAAGCTACACGTTCAATCCTGAATGGAAGCAAGAACAGCAGAGCCATGATGCTGAGTATCTGCAAAAACGCCAATTAGAAATCGAAAAACAGCGCAAAGCTGAAGAAAAATCGAAGATCATTCAATTTGCATCAAAAGCCAATGAAGCCAAAGAGATTTGGAACAAGGCACAGCATTGTGAAGATCATCCTTATATGGCAGTTGCAGGGATTAAGCCAATCAATGCGCGAACAATGCCAGTGGTGAAAACTTCAGGCGGTCAGACTTTCCATAATCCGTTGATCATCCCTTTGTTTGATGTTCATTCACATGAACTTGTGAATCTGCAATTCATTACACCTGAAGGTGAAAAACGCCCATTATCAGGCGCGCAAAGCCAGAATTTTTACTTTGTCATCGAAGGTGCAGAACCGACCATTTTTGTTGAAGGTTACAAGGATGCTTGCAATGTGCATCTTGCAACTGGACGCCGTGCGATTGCGTGTATTACTGCTGACAAGATCAAGGAAGTCTATCCGATACTTGGGAAACAGCAGGACGCTATCCTTTCCGACAACGACAACAAAGCCAAGATCAATGATGATGGTTCAAGAAAGGTCTTACATAACAGAAAGCAGATCGCTGCTTATGGAAAGGGGCATAAGGTTGCAACTGAACTTGGTACAAGATTTTATCTAGCCCCTGAACTTGGTTCGGATGCGGGAAGCATGACGCATGATCAGATCAATGCACTGCTCAATGATAAAGCTACTTCAGAGCTGCCAATTTTTGACGTTTGGTCACAGTTAAAAGATCAGCCTTGCGATATTGATGCAAAATTATTGCTTAGTGCGCTGACAGATGAAAAAGATGCTCATCAATGCGCCGTTTTGGCTTATCAGTACATGATTAGAAACTCGGTGCATGTTCCCTATAGGAAAAGCCTAATTGAGCTTAGAAACGAAATAGAGCCGTTTTGTGTGGGCCGTGTTCATCCAGTCACTTTGGATAATATTGTGCTGTATGTTCACAAAAGAATTGAGTTCATCAAGACTCAAGGTCTAACTGCGGTCACGATTCAAGATTATAAAAATCATAATGTAATTAAATTAGATTCACTGGATCAGTTTAAGCCGAATTATCGCGGTGTATACCTGATCAAAGCGCCAACAGGATCGGGAAAGACTCAAAAAGTCGGACGACCTTTCCGCGACTGGTGCGACTCAAGCGGTTATTCACTCTTAACGATTGCACACTTGCGAAGCCTGATCCGTGAAATGGCTTCCCGTTTGAATACAGCCCATTATGACGATGAGAAAAAAGGCATAGCAGAAGCGCGTAAAATCGGTCTGGATGCTGCTTTAAGTCACTCGATTGAATCACTGTCTGTCTGTCTGCCAAGTCTGGCGAATGAGCTATTCAAGCCGTTCATTAAGAGCTGCAAGCACGTATTCATTGATGAGATCAGCCAAGTAATCGAAACTTTCAACAGTGACAAACTATTCAAAAAGACTGACATTGAACTTGTTTACAAGCTGCTGAAAACGGTCATTAAGAACGCTGAGTGTGTGATTGTTGCGGATGCCAATATTAACCAACAGACGTTGGATTTTATCGAGTCATGCCGACTGGGTGAAAAGCTGAATATTGTTGAGGTTGATCCAAAGAACGAAAACAAAACGGCTCACTTGTATAACAGCTTTGCAGAATTGCAGAGCTTCATGCTGCAACGGGTGATGGTAGAGAATCAAAACGCATGGATTACGTGCGATTCAAGAAGACATGTCCAGGCATTGCAGGCCATCCTTAATGATCTTGATGTTCAGAACATTTCTATCATTGGAAATGAAAACGTAAAAAAAGAAACAGCCGAATTTTTGAAGAATCCAGAAACAGAGTCTTTAAAATATCAAGTTGTCATTTCCACAAGTGCAATCGCTTCAGGCGTATCAATCGAGCATGATCATTTTGATTTTGTTGCTGGATTCTTTACGGGTTCAAGTGTTCAGCCTACTGATGCTTATCAGATGCTTGGACGGGTTCGCCAGTGCAAAGAGTTCCACTTGTTCGCGGATCAAAACCGCCGTTATGTAATGGATGTTCTGGACGCATTACAAGGAAAGCAGCAGGCTAGTGTCTTAGAGGGATCGAAAGCAAAAATCACAGAGTTCTCATTGTTTAAAACAGAACTTGAAAAGATACGGGAAACACGCCGTTCCAATTTCGCCAATAATCTGATTTGGATTCTGGAAAGCAAAAAGTTCACGGTTAAACGTGTGCAGCAGTTTGATGCTTCAAGTCATGCCGAAACTTTCAAATATACAAAAGACAAAATCAAAGCAGATCATCAAGACAAAATCAAAGCAGCTTATAAGATTGATGCAGAAACAGCGCAAAGACTTCAGCGCAAAGACTTCCTATCTGATCCTGAAGCATACGCCTTACAGGCTCATGAAATGAGGATGAAACTTGGTCTTGAATATGATGCAGAGTTGAATGATCAGCACTTTGATATTGATCTGGGTCAATTAATACGTTTTAACGCATTTATGGGCCGATTTAAGACAAGCCAGGACAAGACTAAGGACTTAGCAGTTAGACGATACCGCGAAGCTATGGCGAAAGTTTATAGACTCGCGTTTGATGGTGTGCTGATGCAGCCGAATGCAGTATTCACCGAAACAGGTGCAAAGGCACTCATTCAACAGGTCACAAAATACAGATTGTTGCTTGCTGCGATTGGTGCAATCCCGACTCGGTTCGGTGCGCCGTCATGGAAACCGTCCGAATACTCAGCCAGAGATTTAAATGAGATTCTGAAGCATATCGGGATCAATTCCAAACGATGCAGAAACCCCTTCAAGCTGCGTTTGAAAAGAAAATTAAGTGTGCAGATGCCCCATAATCTATATATAAGAATAGAGCCATCTGCACAGATAAGTGATGAATACGCATACAAGATTGATGCTGAACACTTCGTCATGATGCAGCAGCTTTGTGATTCTCTATTCAATGCCAGTGAACAGCAGATCGCGCCTGAAGATATGCAGCAGCTTGCTGATGTTGTCGCTTCAGTCGGGAAGCCTGACTTTGTTTCTGATGTTGTTTCTTTGGATGAGGTGCAGATTGATATTGCATCCGTTGCAGTCGTAACCACAGCATCAGAACAGCAGCTTGCTATTGAGCCATGCAATGACGCGGTATTCATTGATGTGATGCAGGAGCTTATGCGGTCAGACTTAACCCTTGCTGATTTGTACCGTTTGAAAGATTACGCAGAGCATTTACCGAAACAGCACGTTTCTGCTGGCAGTGCTCAACAGGTATTAGAGCTGGATTTAATCAATTCAATGATCAGTAGCCGGGCGTCGATTGGATAGCCTAAGCAATCATTCTTAGGCTATTTTGGTGATCAGGGCCAGAAAGACATTACGAGTATAATGTCCTTCAGGTTACTTTCGTTATTTACCGAAATCATTTCTATCTGCTTGATTGTCCAGTGGACCAGGTAGACAGCAAGTACGCACCAGAAACAGCAGATTCATATTTTTAATTATACCTTTCTACTATCATCGTATATACGAGAGCATTTAATTAAATTACATGGGAACTAATACCATGAATTCAAAGTTAATATTTCAGCAACTATGCCACTTTTAAAACTTCCAATTTATGTTCTCTAATTTTATTTATGACTTCCGTCATAATTATTATGTTGCAACATTTGCAACGTTATTGGTATGATTACCATGTAGTCTTACAGAACTGATGATTTGGTTCATAAGGTCTTTAACCCAAGGAGTGTTATTGACTGGTATCTGTAGGCAGAGATACGAAAAAGGCCGATCAGTAATGACCGGCCTTTTTCACGTCAGCACGAAAATTCCCTAATCCCATCATTTGATGCCAGGTGTAATAACCTTTGGTATGACTTTGTCGCTTTGTAATGCTCTAAGGTATCAGCACATAACCACGAAAGCAGCTGTAACGCATAGCGGATCTCATTATTCAAACGCTTGATTACTTCTACTTGATTAGTTGGTTCATATATTAAAATTTTACCGGTACCCTTTTCCTTCACGTCACTGAATTTCCATACTGGTTCTAAATGTGCCAATCGGTTTCTCCAGTCTTTGACCGTTTTAATACGATCAATGATCATCTGGTGATGCTTGTCTGGCACCATGTTGGTAAAGTTTTGGAAGATGATAGGGAATAGCTTATGCCAATCTATCAAATCGCCATTATTGTATTTCTTTGCTGATAATACATAGGTCCATTTTCCAAATTCGAGTTTTGACACGATGATTTGTGGCAGCAACTTTAGGTCTGTTTCTCCTTTATGGGTGATCTTTCTAAATGCTTTTCCTGTTTCGGTATAGATTGGTCTGCCTTTTCTATCCTGTTTAGGAACACCATTAGGGTCAACATCCACAAAGCTAAAATATTCATACCATCTGAAGTTGCTTTCAACTTTTTTCGGGAACTTTGCTGATACTTCTTCGCTTAATGCTACGTGTATCCTATTTCTTAGGCACACTTCAATCGTACTAAGCAGAATATACAGCTCTGATGATAAAGCTTGATTCCAGTGGTAGTAGTGAAGGCAGTCATCATCTGTGCCGCATTTAAATATCCTCCTGTATGAAGATAATCTATGGCTACTTATTGATTGAATAATGTAGGATTTTGGCATTTTATAAATTGTATTGATCGAATTTTTTTATTATAAATCAATTCACTAATCTTAGTGTACATCAAATAAATCAGGACAAATTAAGCTAAAGATTACTGTTATAATCTTTAGTTACTCTATTCTGATAATGCTCGAAAGAGAGAAATTACTTTTGACACCATTTCCGATGTTGTTAGGGAAGCATTAAAAAATCCCGTTGGCTGATTTCTTTAAGGACTTTCAAAGTTAAAAGTATTGGCCAGCTCAGGGTCTAGGCTTTGATCTACTCTAAGCTCGCTATCGCTCGGTTGAGACGTGATGTTGTTAGGTTTTGGAGATTTGACCGCCTCAAGGGTTGATTTCATACTTTCAAAGTTGTCTAAACAGGCCTTGTATGCGGATATTTCGTCCTTAAAACGTGAATTTTGTGGCTCTAAAACAACATCACATTTCAAATTTTTGAGCATCCTTTCGTCATTTTTTATGATTTTTTCTATTAGCTCATAGTCACTTTGGTTCAGCATATTTCTTGCCCGATTCATGTAATCGTTAAGTTTTTTTGACTTCCTGCTAATTATATGAATAACATCAAATTTTCTACCATGCTGATAGGCATAGTCTTGCTGCGCTGAAAACTCTTGATGTGCAAGCGCATAGTCAGGATAGTAGGCATCACCTCGTAGGTATTTAAAATCAGTTGCAGGCTTTGGCTTTAGACGTATTTTCCTGATTTCTGTTGCTAGTCGATCAAACTCTCGAGCAAGCTCATGACACTCCTCATTTGTGTCTTTAAGTTGCTTACCGAGGAGATTAATGTTTCTATTTCTTCGCTGTAATCCTGTGGTGCAGACATCTGCGACACTTTCAAGAGTGCGGTCTTGAGCTGTGTCTTTTCGTCTTTCAACTCCGTTTGCACTATATTTTTTAGCATACTCACTAAGTCCTGATCCTCTGAGACCTTCATCCATAATTTTTGATATTGAGTGCTGAAATTGGCTATTAATTTCTGCTGAAAATCTGCTGAAAAATTCCCTTGCTCTAGCTTTAAAAATTCCAATTTCATCTGAGAAATTAATTCCTTCCTTGTTTCGTTCTCCTCTTCCAAGTTGCTGATTTTGTTGTTCAAGTCTTGTTGTAGTTTCTTGTATAAATCCAAGGTGGTCTTTAATGAACTGTTTTCCTGCATCAAGAAGGCGTTTTGTTGACTCAATAATTCGTTTTGTTCTGCTAGGTAGTAGTCGATTTCGGTCTGCATCACTTATCTCCTTTGGTTGTTCAAAGTATTGATTTGACTTTGTATTGTTTGTGAATTCTGTTGAATCATTTCTTTTTGTGCTTGGATTGTCTTTAGGTTTGTACTGGACAGATAGGTTGTATATAAACTCATTAAAAGCATCAGCACTCCAACCGCTATAACTCCCAATGCCGCGTACTTGGCTTTCTGCGACTGTAATAGTGACAGGATCTCTGTCTGTACGAACTCCGCTTGGCTCTCTATCGCTTGATTTATTTGAAATTGGATTAGGACTTGGATTTGCTTCTGATCTATCGAAATGCTGTTTATCGCCTTGTCGATCTTGGCCTGCAGCGCTTGGACTGAGACGGAAAGCGTATTGATTTTCGATAAATCTATATGTGATAGCTGACTTTTGATGGTCTCTAGCTGCTCCAGATAGCCCGCCATTGTCGTTTTCAGGGGTTGGGGTGACAGGTTCTCTATCTCGGTCGAAATCGAGATTAAATTCGATTCTATGGCTTTGATCGTTTCCTCCATCCTGTTTAAAAGCATGGTGCTTTGCATGATAGGCAGCTCGCTTTGCTCTGTGAGAGTCAAGAAGTCTCTCAGCGTCTTTGATAGCAGCTGCAAGCTCGCATTCAGTTGGTCTGCTTCCTTCCGCCTCTCTAAGCCGCTCTGCATAAGCTCCAATTTCGAAGTCTTCATGATAAAAATCCCCTCTCAGGCGGTGCGTGGTTTCTTTTTCGTTGTCTATTTTGACTGAGATATAGTCCTTCCCTGCTTTTACTGACTTCACTCCATTGAGGTGCTCAATCTCCGCAATAATGTCGCTTCGGTTCTGAATCTCCCCTTTTTTCAGCAGCTCTCGGATCTGCATGTCTATAAATTTGTAGAACTGCTTTTTTTTCAGCTTC
>NZ_DKIK01000115.1:0-6153 GCF_002454215.1 Acinetobacter sp. UBA6720 | reverse complement strand
TTTGATCATTCGCCTTTGGGTGGTTTACGTTGCAAGTTAACGTTCCCAAAAAAATGAAACACAAAAGGAAGTATGTATGAAACATATTATGCTGGTTGAAGATGAAGTAGAACTTGCACAATTGGTCCGCGATTATCTTGAAGCAGCGGGCTTTGAAGTCAGTATGTTTCACGATGGTCAGGACGCATTTGATAGCTTTACGCAGCGTAAACCGAGTCTCATGATTTTAGACTTGATGGTGCCGCGTATGGATGGTTTAACCATTTGCCGTAAAGTCCGCGAACAGTCGGATTTACCGATCATTATGGTTACCGCACGTACCGAAGAAATTGACCGCGTGCTTGGCTTGAACATGGGGGCAGACGACTATGTGTGTAAACCATTTAGCCCGAAAGAATTAGTGGCGCGTGTCCAAGCCGTGTTACGCCGTTTAGAGCGTAAAGCTGAGCCTGAAGATCAGTCTTTATTCCGTATGGATAAAGCGCAGCAACGCATTTGGTATCAACAAAAGCCTTTAAACCTAACACCGACCGAGTTTCGTTTACTGGAGTTGTTTTTAGAGCATGTGGGGCAAGTCTATTCACGTGCGCAGTTGCTAGATCATATCAACCCAGACAGCTTTGAAGTTGCTGACCGTGTGATTGATAGTCATATTAAGAACTTACGTCGTAAGATTTCGGATGCAGCTGAAACAGGCAACCGTCATGAATGGGTTCAGGCAGTATATGGTGTAGGTTACCGTTTTGAATATCCTGAAGATTAATTCAGTTATCTAAACAATAAAAAAGCGGATAAGTCTTAGGCTTATCCGCTTTTTTATGCATTCAGGGGAGGGAATAAGCAAAAATGACAGTCAGTTTGAATGCGAAATTGCTAAAGCGAGACGGGACAATCGGCGATTTTAAAGGGCAAGACTGGTTGACCGCCTGTACAAGCGGTACAATTCATTTTTTTATCAGATGAGCATGTGTTTTGAGCAGCGAGACGCCTAAACTTCAGCGCCGTTTAAAGAACCGCCATATTCAATTGATCGCCATGGGTGGTGCAATTGGTACAGGTTTGTTCTTAGGTTCAGCACATATTATTGAGTCTGCTGGTCCATCCATTATTTTGGGTTATATGATTGGTGGTTTGATTGCATTTTTAATTATGCGTCAGCTCGGTGAAATGATTGTACATGAGCCTGTGACGGGTTCATTCAGCTACTTTGCCTTTAAGTATTGGGGGCGGTTTTCAGGCTTTTTAACAGGCTGGAACTACTGGGTACTGTATATCTTGGTGGTGATGACTGAGCTGACCGCGATTGGCAAGTATGTGAATTACTGGTGGCCGCATATTCCTGCGTGGGTCTCGGTGCTGGTGTTTTTTGTGGTGATTACACTGGCCAATCTCGCCAATGTCAAATTGTATGCGGAGTCTGAGTTCTGGCTGTCGATGATTAAGGTTGTGGCGATTATTGCCATGATCATCTTCGGGGTTTATCTGTTATTGACGGCTGATGTCGGTTCCACTGCCTCCATCACGAACTTATGGGTACATGGCGGGTTTTTCCCTCATGGCTTTGAAGGCTTGTTTTATATGTTGGCCTTTATGATGTTTGCCTTTGGCGGCATTGAGCTGATTAGTATGGCGGCTGCGGAAACCGAAGATCCTGAAAAGAACATTCCAAAAGCCGTCAATCAAACGGTGATTCGGGTTTTCCTATTCTATATTTGCTCGCTGGCGATTCTTTTGTCTCTGGTGCCTTGGAATCAATTGGATTTGGGTGGGCTAGATAAAAGTCCATTTGTGCTTATTTTTAAGCAAATGGGCATTGATTGGGCAGCGCATTTACTCAATTTTATTATTCTGACTGCATCGGTTTCTGTTTGTAATAGTGGCATGTATGCCAATAGTCGCATGCTATTAGGTCTGGCAGAACAGGGCAATGCTCCACAAGTTTTTAAGCATGTGAATCGACAAGGGACACCAATTGCGGCGGTTTTATTTTCAGCATTATTGATTTTCGGTTGCGTACTGTTGAATTACTTTTTGCCTGAAAAAGCACTCAGTTATCTGATTTATATTGTGGTTAGTGCTGCGGTGCTGAATTGGATGATGATCAGTTTGATTCATCTTAAATTTAGACAGAGTATGAAAAAACAAGGCATTCAAACCAAGTTTCCAGCGTTGTTTGCACCGTTTAGCAATTATTTTGTTCTAGCCTTTATGCTGATGATTTTATATATCATGTGGAATCAAGGCTTTATGCTTTCAGTATTAATGCTTCCTGTCTGGATCCTCGTGCTCTTTGTTTTATTTAAAACATTGAAGCCGAAGAAAAGCTAAAGCGTAGGTAACGATGTTGAAAAGGACTCAATATGAGTCCTTTTTTATTGGTTTTTTGATCGTTTAGGATTCTGATTGATTACTAAATTTAAGCATTTTGAATAATGTTTTAATTTGTCTTTTTACTTTTACGTTTGTTTTAGACAAGGTCGATGAGTCTGTATTCAAATCAGCGAAGCATTCTGCTAGCCATGTGCACGTCACTTAGGGTTGGGTTGTGAGATAGTATCCAAATTTTGCAACAATGCGATCAAATAAGCAACTGAGCAGATAAATGACCTAGATTTCATTCAATCTCAGAGGGTCTTCGTATGAGGTTCACCATAGCTTTTGGATTAACTTGAGTGGCGAGTGAGCGATGCTTATACTCAGTTTTTTCGGATTGATATGTATAGATAATTAAATAGGCAAAATTGAGAAAAGAGAGGTTGTATTTCCAACAGATTGAAGCAGTGGGTTATCAAGTTGCTTTTAAAGTACTCAAAAATTAACTTTAAGGAGTCAGGCTCAACTTCAGGCATCCTGAAAACTATCCACAATTTCTGCGGATAATTTTGGGGGTAAGTCCCTTTTAGATCATTTTTTGTGTACGCTTTGGCTTACAACTATTCAAGCGGATTGCGTCTAGGTCAGCCTCCAAATTTTTTATATGATGCAGTCATAGAGAACAGGAAGTTCCAAAACATAAAACAAAAATAATAAGTTCAGCACGAGGATGTGAGGTACGACAGGAGTTATACCTAGCTAAGTGATACGAAAAAAGCCCGACAGGATGTCGGGCTTTTTTTTGACCTAGCAAATATTCATTGCATTTTCATTTTTGTATTTCTTTTCCAAAGAGAAACAGTATATAAAATGTTGAAAAGTTGCACAGCCTAGATAATATGCGTTCAAACCTATGATCTGCTTGATGCAGTGATAGGGTTCAGCTTTAGAACATGTAAAAGGAGTAATTAAATTCTGTTCATTCAATACATGTTTAGGTGATGGCTTGAAGTGCAGCAATTCGCTGTTTTTGTCGTTTATTCAGCTTGGATACCACGAGCTCATAAGAGCTGTGTACTAGATCTATGACTAAATCTGGATCTACGTTTTCATCCTCATAAATTGAAATCCAATGTTTTTTATTCATATGCCAACCTGCATGAATATACGGATAAATATCACGTAGCATCGCGCCGTGGTCAGGCTTGACTTTTAAGTTACTTAAAGCCACACCCTTTAAAGATGAATTGAGCAAAAACATTTTATCCATGACTTTATAGACATCACAGCCCTCACCAAAGGGCTGACTACACGTCACTTCTGGCAGGTGTAAAGCAAATGATGCAACAAGTTTATGTAATGTCATTTATAACTAATTAATTAAATAATACTATTTAAAGATTTTTCCTTTTAAAGAATGATCTTTAACCCATCCCGCAACGCTTCTAGAATTAACATAACAAATAAGGAGGTCAGCCGTATTTCGAGAGTTGACAAAGCAAATTTTTGAATCAGCGATAGAACTAGATTCAACGAAACACCATAATTCATCATTTCCACGAGCAGGACTTCTTGATTCAACTCGACATACTAATAAGTCTGCTGCGCTACGAGAAGTTACCTCACAAACAAGAAAGTCAGAAGAACTTCGACTTTCTTTTACTTTGACTAATGCCATATTATTATCAATTATTGATTGGTTATTAACCATGATACACAAATAATTTATAAAAGATAAGGTTTTAAGTTCCACTTATCATGAGGAACAACTCACCATCACCTCTGGAACATCGGTTGATAAAGGTGCTACATCCTCAGCTTTCTCTAGGGCTACATTCCGCTCAAACGGGTGGCTGAGGAGGTCAAATAAGCGTTCGACTTCTGAGAAATCATTCCGTTCAGCCAGTTCAATCGCTTTTTGCGCCATGTGATTGCGTAGGATATAAACAGGGTTGGCTTGTTGCATGGCTGCATCGAGTACTACTGTGTCTTGATTGGCACGAATCTGTTCATATTGCGCAAGGAAACTTTCAAACTGACGGCGGTCAAGGCAGTCATCTTTAATTGTTTCATATTGTTTATTCTGCAAACGAGTAAAGCTCTGTGTGTAGTCGAGCTGTTCGGTTTGTAGAATCCGTAAGAAGGTCATGGCACAGTCAAAACTGTCAGTGTGGAAATGAGGTAAGCCCATTTTCTGACTTAAACCCAGTTTGTAGTGCTCCAAGAACGTGGGTTCATAGTGCTCTAGGCAAGTGGCAAGGTCTTGCTTCCATTGTTCTTTGTCATAGTCTTGTGGACAAAGCGGAATGAGGTTATTCAACCATGTCCATAAGTTCCAGTGTCCAATGCTCGGCTGTTGTTGATAGGTATAGCGGCCTTGGTAGTCGGAGTGATTGTTAATCCAATTCGGACGGAAACGTTCCATAAAACCATAGGGGCCAAAATCGAGGGTTGAACCCGTAATGTTTAAATTATCGGTATTCATCACTCCGTGTGCGAAGCCGACCAGTTGCCATTTGGCAATCATGACCGCAGTCCGTTGAATCACTTGGGTTGCAAATGCCAAAACAGGTTGTTCTGCCTCTAAACATTCGGGGTAATGCCATGCGATGCATTTTTGCGTAAATTCGCCAAGTAAATCAGGTTGATACTGATTGATCCACTCAAAATGTCCCAAGCGAATATGACAGTCTGATGTACGTAACATCATCGCGCCGAGTTCTAATTTCTCCCGCTGCACGCCTTGAGCTGACGAGGTAAAGCCGACAGCGTTACTTGATGCCACGCCTAAACTATTCAGTGCATGTCCAGCCAAATACTCACGAATGACGGAGCGAAGTACCGCACGGCCATCTCCCATACGTGAGTAAGGGGTAGAACCTGCACCCTTTAAATGCAGGTCAATGGTTTGACCATGTTGATCAAGAATTTGCGCGATCAATAAACCCCGACCATCACCGAGCTGTCCCGCCCACTGACCAAATTGATGTCCAGCATAAACCATTGCCAAAGGTTCAAATTCACTAAAGGTTTTCTGTCCGCTACAAATCTCTATCCAAGACTGTTTGTCAGCTTCAGACCATTGCAACTGTTCTGCTAAGGCTGCATTGAAATGACCTGCTTTTGCCCCTTTTAGTGGAAGGGGCTGTTGATGGTGATAAAGCTTTGAAGGAAGGAGGGAATAGCGTGAGTTGAATTGCATAGTGAAAGATCACAAGGGATAAGCCATGACCCCATCAATATAGCAAAGTTTTAGTGTCAAGATATATAACCAACTGTTTTAGTCGACTATAAATAACTTGGCACCCTTTGAGGTGGACGAGCGATGGGCTTCAGCTTGATCTGCAACTTGGTAACTCATGCCAGCCGTAAGGGTAAAGCTACGACCATCATCTAGTTCGGTGTGGAGTTCGCCTTCTAAGCACAACAGGATATGTCCTTTAGAACACCAATGGTCGGCCAAATAGTTCTCCGAATACTCCACCATACGCACGCGAATCGCGTCAAATTGCTGCGTGCGCCATAGGGCATAACCTTGATCACCTGTATGGCGGGTGGTGGGTATCTCGGCCCAGTTGGTGATACCGAATGGGATGTTGTTTATATCCATGTTGTTATCCTTTATGAACTGCTAAAAAAAGCCCCTTGCGGAGCTTTCTTTTGAAACGATTATTAGAAATCAATTATTGTGAAACAGGCGCTTTTTTAATGCTACGCATCAGCGTGGTTAAGGTTTGACGATGATGACCTAAACGCTGTTCAACCAATTGAAATTCAATTTTAAGCTTTTCATCCATTTGATGAATTTTTTCAGCTACAGCTGTTTTCTTGGCTTGAATT
>NZ_DKIK01000041.1:0-3315 GCF_002454215.1 Acinetobacter sp. UBA6720 | reverse complement strand
ACGGTGCTTATCGAGCTGTCTTTTGAGTTTTTCTGATAATTTTTTAATCGACGTATACATATCATCTGCTGAAGCCTGAGCAAAAAATTCAATGCCCGGTAAACGGATAATTGCTTCTGCAATATGATTGCTACTGCCTTTTTTAGTATGTTTATCGACCTGATGATCTTTGGTTAATTTCACCTGCATACTGTTCACCTGATCAATATGCTTGGTCATTTCTGCAAATTTGCAGCGAATCGTATCTTCAATAGCTGGGGTAATGCTTAAATGGTGTCCACGAATTGTTATTTGCATATATCTATCCCTCACCTTCATTAGGATTAATGAGGAAAAGCCAAGACGATTTAATGACTGCAAAACAACCAGTGCGTATAGAAACATCAAATCATTTTAGCCATTCCTTAAAGAAAAAAGAGGTTCATTATGTTGTCATAATGAACCTCTAGAATAGTCAGATTTTAAATTTTAGATCAAGACTTTTCGTTCAGAAGACGATGGAATATGTAACGATTCACGATACTTTGCCACCGTCCGACGAGCAACATCAATCCCATCATCTTTTAAAAGATTGGCAATTGCATTGTCAGACAAAGGTTTACGAGCATTCTCTTCCGCAATCAATTTTTTAATCTTGGCGCGAATAGCTGTCGAAGAAGCCTCTCCTCCCGAAGTTGTACCGACATGACTTGAAAAGAAATATTTCAACTCGAACAAGCCGCGTGGCGTCAGCATATATTTATTTGTAGTTACGCGTGAAACGGTCGATTCGTGTAATTCTACCTCTTCGGCAATATCGCGAAGGACCAAAGGCTTCATGCCTTCAGCACCAATTTCTAAAAATGCGCGTTGATGTTCAATGATACACGTCGCCACTTTCAACAAGGTCTTATGACGTTCGTCGACACTTTTAATAAAATTTTTCGCATCTAACATCTGATTACGTAAGTACTGATTATCATCACTTTGATCAGCACGTTTAATCATATTGGCATAAAAAGAGTTAATACGCAGTTTAGGCATAATGTCTGGATTCAATGCCACTTGCCATTGCTCATTTTTCTTCATGACCACGACATCAGGAATTTGATAATCCGAGTCTTTATCTTCAAATTCCAATCCTGGATGTGCTTTTAAAGTTTTTAATAAATCCACTGCACATTTTAATTGCTCTTGATTCAGCCCTGTTTGTTTAATCAGTTTAGCCAACTCATTGGTAATTAACAGCTCATAATTTTTCAGTAAAATCATGGCATCATTTCGACAAACAGTTTGCACAGGCAAGGCTTCTAACTGCACCATTAAACACTCAGCCAAATTACGAGAACCAACACCCAATGGATCTAAACGCTGAATATGTTTGAGCACAACAACGACTTCATCATCTTCCACTTCATCGTCATAATCCATACTTTCTAAAAGGTGCTGAACTGAAGTCGTAATTTCTGAAATATCGCTATCTAAAAATCCTTTATCATCTAATGAGTCAATAATGCAATAAGCAATCAACTGATCCACTTGCGAAAAATGCAAAAGATTAATTTGCTCGAGCATATGCTCTTTTAAACCCAAATGCCCTTGGCGGTTATCTTCACGCTCTTCAAATTCTGCCGCACCGAGACTTGTCGGCTGATGTGTATAAACATCATCCCAATCCGTATCGACAGGTAAATCATCAGGTAAATGGTCAGCATTCAGTTCATTGGTTAAGTCTTTCTTATCTACTTCTTGCTCTTGTACACTAGATAAGCTTTCCATTGAAGATTGTTCTTCTACTTTTTCTAAAAGCGGGTTGCTATCGAGTTGGATCTGAATTTCTTGTTCAAGTTCAAGGCTCGACAATTGAAGCAATCGAATAGCTTGTTGTAATTGGGGGGTTAGCGACAAAGAGTTCGCAACTTTCAATCCAACAGATAACTTCATAGATCCCTACTCTTTTATACAACTTTTCTAAAGCACGCATTACAAGCAATTTTTGTGCCGTTTTATTTTTTATAGCATAAAAAATTCAAAAAACCTACAAATTTTGAGCATATTATTTTACGCAACCTGAATAACACAACATCATGCTTTACACAGATTTTTATCAATTAAGAAAAAATAAATCATCCCATCCTATTTTAATAGACTCAACGCATACTTTCAGTTCGCTATAAGGGCGAATTAAATAAAAACATCATCGTCATTCAACTTTGTAAAAACCTACGTACAGATATTTTTTAAAGTAATTTACACAACTCAAAAGTATTATTAAGAACCTCAAACATAGCTGTAGAACATAATGCGTAAATTCAGCCTCCTATTTTGTAGATTGCACAGTATTGAGCACAGCGAAATCTACACTGTCAAATAAAGAAAGAAGCTATGCAAGACCACCTCGGATACGGACTTAGCACACGCGCATTAAAAAACGACGGTTTTTTCATTATTCTAGGTGCATCAATCAATATTAATTGGTTAACCGCCATCACAAAACACTCGAAATTACTGGATGCTTTAGTCATGTAGCCAAAACATACTGTGATATATCATCTGCATTGAAGCTGAACATCTTTCCTTAAACTCGCGTAAAACTATATAATTTGATTTGGAAAATATGGGCAGGATTTGGGTCAATGAAGCTACCAACAAATGCAATACTCCTAGCTATTCCGTGATCAGCTTATGTGTCCCAGTAAATATCCAATCACTAGTCTTGAGCGAAGCTAAATCCAATCAATCTAATTAAAAGCTTTATAAAATAAAAAAGCCTGAAATTCATCAAGCCCTTGTATTCACTTTCTAAAATTACAGACTTTTTAAATAGGAGGCAATTTCTAATTGTTCCGCCATTTCAGCCAGTTGTAATGCAGTATATTCACCTTTGTACTGAACATTTGCGCCTTTTTCAACCAGTAGTTTCACCACATCTAGATAGCCATTTTCAGCAGCAGCTTGAAGCGCGCTATAGCCTTCATCATCAGTAGAATTCACATCTGTACCGCTGGCAAGACTTTTTTCAACTTCTGCCAACTCACCTAAAGATGCCCAATAAACCAATTCAGGTAAATGCAGTTCATCATCGCTTTCAGGGATTGGGGAGAATGAACTAAGTTTCATTAAACCACCTCAAAATTTAATTTTAGACCGAATATATAAAAGCATATTCATTAAAGCTAATCCAATCCATGTTTAAAAACTTTCTATAAATTTAATTAAGTTAATATTAGCCATAGAGACCATCAATAACTCGAAACATCATTTTTATTTATTTTTTGATAAACCTCTTCCCGATTGACTATTTCACTAACCGCATAATAAAAAAAGCCCCCTAAC
>NZ_DKIK01000045.1:4524-4758 GCF_002454215.1 Acinetobacter sp. UBA6720 | reverse complement strand
CTGCACTTTGGGGCCCTGCTCACGGCGGCGCGAACGAAGCTGTTCTTAGAATGCTTGATGAAATCGGCACTGTAGAGAACGTTGCTGACTTCATGGAAAAAGTGAAAACTAAAGAAGTTAAACTCATGGGCTTCGGTCACCGTGTGTACAAAAACTTCGATCCACGTGCGAAAGTAATGAAAGAAACTTGCGACGAAGTTCTTGGTGCGCTTGGCATCAACGATCCACAGCTTG
>NZ_DKIK01000045.1:0-4410 GCF_002454215.1 Acinetobacter sp. UBA6720 | reverse complement strand
TATACCCGAACGTAGACTTCTACTCAGGTATCATCCTTAAAGCGATTGGTATCCCGACAGAAATGTTTACAGTGATCTTCGCGCTTGCACGTACTGTTGGTTGGATCAGCCACTGGTTAGAAATGCACAGCGGTCCGTACAAGATCGGTCGTCCTCGTCAGCTTTACACTGGCGAAGTTCAACGCGACATCAACCGTTAATTCGGTCTGCGTTGATAGACAAAAAACCACCCTCATGGGTGGTTTTTTTATATGATGTAATTTAAATCAACAATGTATCAATAACATCATTTGAATATTCACAGTCTGTGCAAATTCAGGCGTTTTTACTGTTAATAAAGCTACTCTAAGCTTTAACAACATCGTAGTGTTTTAGCTCAAGTGCAGATAAATGTTGCTTTAACTCAGCCAAGGACCACGGCCAAGCCGCGAAGTTACGCCCATTTTGATCTAAATAATAGCTTGAGCACCCACCTCGGTTAAATACTGTGGTTTTCAAATGAGTTTGCACCTTGGCATTGTGATAACGCAGAAGATCTCGCCTGACCATCATACGTTTAAAGCCTTGCTGCTTCATTTTTAGTAGACCATCTACAATGTACTGAATCTGCGCTTCAGCAATCCCAATAAAAGAGTCATACACCAAGATATTTGGCCCTAGTACCAAAAATGCGTTCGGTACATTTTCCAAACTTGTACCTAAATACGCTTCTGGAGAACTGCCCTTCCAAAGGTCAGCCAATCGCTCACCTTGGGCATTCCATACCCGTTGTCCAATCGGAGGGTGTGCCACTTCAAAACCAGTTCCCCAGATAATGACATCGACCTCAAATCGCTCACCATTTGCAGCAATGACAGTCTGCCCATCAATCTCAACCAAACCTTGTGGCAACAGCGTGACATTGTCTTGTTGCAGTGCTGGATAATAATTATTGGCAAATAAAAGTCGCTTACAGCCAATCGAAAAGTTAGGCGTTACAGCTTTACGTAAGGCGTCATCGTGTATTTGCAATTTCAATAATTGACGGCTTAAAAAATTGACTGGCTCAAGCAGTGAAGGATGACGTAGCCCAAAGTTGATCCCTTTTAAAATACTGGAAACACTCTTCCTCCAACCTTGCTGAATCATCGGGAATTTGGCCACCAGCGATTTCACGCTAGCATTGAGCTGCATATCCGCTTTGGGCAAAACCCACGGCGCAGTTCGCTGAAATACGATCAGTTCTTTCGCCAACGGTTGAATTTGTGGAATAAACTGAATGGCCGATGCGCCTGTTCCAATCACTGCAACCCGCTTTCCCGTTAAGTCACAATCATGCTTCCAACGGGCTGAATGGAACATTTCTCCTTTAAACCCCATTATCCCTTTAATGTTAGGTAAAGACGGTTCTGTAATCGGCCCTGTGCTAAAAATCACAGTTCGTGCTTGATATGCCCCTTGAGAAGTTTCGAGTTGCCAAATACTCGCCTCTTCATTCCACTTTGCGCTGAGCAACTCATGCTGAAAACGGATTTTGTCTTGCAGCTCAAACTGCTCAACCACTTGTTCCAAGTAACTTAAAATCTCAGGTTGTTTCGCAAATAAGTGGCCCCATTGATGACTGGGCGCAAAGGAAAATGAATACAACGCCGAAGGTACATCACAGCCACAGCCGGGGTAATTATTATCACGCCACGTGCCACCAACTCTCTCCGCTTTTTCTAATACCAGATAGTCCTGATAGCCGACTTGTTTCATTTTATAAGCCGCAGCAATGCCCGAAATCCCAGCCCCTACAACAATGGTATCGTATGTATGTACGGCTTTAGGGTTAAGTACAGCCTTTTTACGAGCCTGCTTAGGTTGAGCTTCCGCAGTTTTTGACGTTGTCGTTTGATCTTGCATTTGATCAGACGGCGCTTGCACATCTGCTTGCTCTATCTCTAATTGCGTTTCCATATTCATTTTCTCTATTCTTATTTTGTGAGTTGATTAAACAGTGGATAACCTAGGCCTAAAAGCTTGACGTATAGGCTTGGCGATGCGCGTTTCATCCACCAAAACAATTTGGCATCGGGTTGTGGAATGGTATAAAGCTTGCCTGCATCTAAGCGATTCAAGGTTTTTTTGACTACAGCATCACTGGTGGTAAACGCATGGTTCATCAGCAGTTTGTCAGCCAGTCCAGAATAGCGACTCGGCAAACGCCCATTCTTCATAATATTGGTGGGCACCAAGGTCGGACACAGCACATTGACTGCAATGTTATAAGCATGAAGCTCTGAAGCTAAAGTTTCTGATAGTGCCAAAACACTAGACTTGGTCACGTTATACGCTGTCATCTCAGGGGCTGCGGTATAGCCCGCAGCCGATGCCACATTGATGATGGCACCAAAACCTTGCTGTTTAAATTTAGGTACAAAGTAGTGGCAACCATGAATTACCCCCCACAGGTTGACATGCATACACCACTGCCAATCTTCCAGAGATACCTCATCAAACTTACCACCTAGCCCAACTCCCGCATTATTGATGAGCAAGGTGACAGGATGTCCCAAAAGCTGTTCCGCTTGCTCCGCCAAAGTGTGTACAGATTCTTTTAATCCAACATCACAGTGCACCGCATAGGCTGACGCAGATGTCATCGACTGAATCAAATCTACCGTCTCCTGTGCTGAGCTTAATTCAATATCCGCACAGATGACATCACCACCACGCTTGGCCAATTCCAGTGCAAAGCTACGACCAATACCACTGCCTGCACCCGTTACGACAGCGTAAGCTTTTTGACTTGATTTATTTTTTTACTCAACAGTCCCATGTCATAATCTCCTTTTTATGATTTCAGTACTGGAGTAAATTCTTTGGTGAAGTACGGTGTGAGCACTCCTGTTTCAGGATGCAGTAAACGTTCTTTGTAATAATCTAAAAATGCAGAGGTATCATAATCATTCGGGTGAAAGCTCGGACGTAAATAGTCAAAAATATGCGTCCAGCTACTGCCATAAACACCCCGTTTTAGCCCAAACAACAGGCTGAAACTCCGTGGTACATCCTTCCAATAACTGAGACTCACCAAATTAGACGGTTTGCGATAAAACGGGACAAAAACTGATGCCACTGAAATCAGCAGTAAAATGGTGATAAGCGCTGGAAAAAAGCCTGCAATACGCAAAGCATAATTATTGGAAAGCGATTGAAACACATCATACGCAATGTCTTTATGCTCAGATTCCTCTAACATGTGCCACATCCAAATCGCCCGTTGTTTTTCATCTTGAGAATCGAAGAAAATCTCTTCATGGTTCATCATGTATTCGGACAGCACTGCGGTAAAATGTTCAATGCCCGCCATCAAAGACAATTTCATCGGTTGTGGTAAACGGTTAAAACCATAGTCGAAAACGATTTCAGCTAAATAGCGAAAAATGCCAACCGGCAAATCCACCTGTTTGAAAGTATCGTTCAACTCTTCATGTAACTTTGAATGCAGTGCCTCCTGACCAATCAAAGACGTCACACGTTGTTTTAATACAGGGTCAGTAAGGAAATCACGGTGATAGCGGGCGGTGTCAATCACCAAGTCCTCACCATAGGTCAGAAAGATCGAGAGTGATGCAAAGTAAGCACTCGCCAGCTCCGCATTTAGGTAGAATTTGGGATCAATTTTCTCCGCTTCAAAGTCAAATTTCATATGCCGAATCGGAATAATCGCAGACTGTTTTTCAGCATCGAATACTGGTCCCGCAAAAAATCGGTTGGCTTTACCTTTTAATGGAAGAGCGATACGCATAGGACATTCCTTCTTATTTTTAGCTCGTTTTCAGGCTCAATCTCACGATTTTTACCTGTGCTTTGCATTCAAAATAAGAGCCCACATCCCCTATGCCACTGGCATTTTTCTTCAAATAATTTGCAATTTATGACTTTAAAATCTGTTGTCTAACAATCACTCCACAGATTTATCTATCGGGGTCAGAACGAGGCTTTGTGTGCCACAAAGGGAATACACTGCTCATACGCTGAGCACTCTTCACCATAGTGTTTTTTAAGAAAATAGTCTTGCACCATTTGCGCCTGTTGTTCGATGCCATAGCTTAAAAACTGCTTCCCTTGTTTTAATGCATAACGGTATTGACGGTTAAAAAGCGCCTTACGGACTACAGCGAGTCCCTGCTGAATTTGCCAAACATGCGTCAGCTCATGAATCAACCAAGCTTGTTGATGAATCGGTTGATCGGCAAAATTTTCGCACCAGTCTTTGATATTAAAATAGACATGTCCATTCGGGCTAATCGCATAATGCGGCAGCACTGCTCGATGTGCGATAATTCGAACCGAATCCATGTTCAGACTGTTCCCGAAAATACTGCTCGCGAGCTTTTTTTCTGCTTCAGTCAGAGGACGGTTTTTAAGTTCAAACTTTTGCTG
>NZ_DKIK01000106.1:0-4982 GCF_002454215.1 Acinetobacter sp. UBA6720 | reverse complement strand
ACTGATTTTCTCAAAACAAGATCATGATTTCCCTTGGTATCCTGCACGTGTGGTGTGTCATGACATCCTTGGACAAACGGCACTTGTAGACCTTGCAGGTTTACGTGATGCGATTGCAGACCAAGGCGGTGACCCATCGAAAGTGAATCCCGTTGTGCCAACACAGTTGATTGTCGATCACTCTCTTGCTGTGGAATACGGTGGTTTTGACCCAGATGCCTTTGAGAAAAACCGCGCCATTGAAGACCGTCGTAACGAAGACCGTTTTCACTTCATCGAATGGACCAAGACCGCTTTTGAGAATGTCGATGTGATTCCTGCGGGGAATGGCATCATGCACCAAATCAACTTGGAGAAAATGTCTCCAGTGGTGCAAAACCGTGAAGGTGTAGCATTCCCAGATACGTGTGTTGGTACAGACTCACACACACCACATACCGATGCGCTCGGTGTGATTTCGATTGGTGTCGGTGGTCTAGAAGCTGAAAATGTGATGCTCGGTCGTGCATCTTGGATGCGTCTACCCGATATTATCGGTGTTGAATTGGTTGGGCAACGTCAAGCAGGTATTACTGCAACCGATATCGTATTGGCTTTGACTGAATTCTTGCGTAAAGAGCGTGTAGTCGGTGCATATCTTGAGTTCTTTGGTGAAGGCGCAGACAGTATGTCAGTGGGTGATCGTGCCACGATTTCCAATATGACCCCTGAATATGGCGCAACTGCGGCCATGTTCTATATCGACCAAAACACCATTGATTATTTAACTTTAACAGGTCGTGAAGCTGAGCAAGTTGCACTGGTTGAAAACTATGCCAAAGAAATTGGTCTTTGGGCATCGGATATGAAACAAGCGGAATATCCACGTGTCCTTCGCTTCGATCTTTCAACAGTAACACGTAATATTGCAGGCCCATCAAACCCGCATGCTCGTGTATCAACTGCGGATTTAAAAGAAAAAGGCATTGCAGGCGTGGTTGAAAACCGTACCGATGGTTTAATGCCTGATGGTGCTGTGATTATTGCTGCCATTACTTCGTGTACCAATACATCAAACCCTCGTAACACGGTTGCTGCGGGTTTATTGGCACGTAAAGCCAATGAATTGGGCTTAACCCGTAAACCTTGGGTGAAATCATCATTTGCACCTGGTTCTAAAGCAGCTGCTTTGTATCTTGAAGAAGCAGGCGTATTAGACGACTTAGAAAAACTCGGTTTTGGTATTGTGGCGTATGCATGTACTACCTGTAACGGTATGTCAGGTGCTTTAGACCCTAAACTACAACAAGAAATTATTGACCGTGACTTGTATGCAACTGCGGTACTTTCGGGTAACCGTAACTTCGATGGTCGTATCCATCCTTATGCAAAACAAGCGTTCTTGGCATCACCTCCGCTTGTAGTTGCGTATGCGATTGCAGGAACGATTCGTTTTGACATCGAAAAAGATGCATTAGGAAACGACAAAGACGGCAACCCAATTTACCTGAAAGACATTTGGCCTTCGGATGCTGAAATTGATGCCTTAGTCAAAGAGGCGGTGAAACCTGAACAGTTCCGTAAAGTGTACATTCCAATGTTTGACTTAGGTGTAACGGAAAAAGCAGCCAGTCCTTTATATGACTGGCGTCCGCAAAGTACTTATATTCGCCGTCCGCCGTACTGGGAAGGGGCTTTGGCTGCACCACGTACACTGGCAAATATGCGTCCGCTTGCCATCTTGCCTGACAACATCACTACGGATCATTTGTCACCATCGAATGCAATTATGATGGATTCAGCAGCAGGTGAGTACCTACACAAAATGGGCGTACCTGAAGAAGACTTTAACTCCTATGCAACGCACCGTGGTGACCATTTGACGGCACAACGTGCAACTTTTGCGAATCCGAAACTGTTTAATGAAATGGTGGTTCGTGCGGACGGTACGATCAAGCAAGGTTCGAAAGCACGTGTTGAACCTGAAGGCGAAGTAATGCGTATGTGGGAAGCCATTGAAACGTATATGAATCGTAAGCAACCGTTGATCATTATTGCAGGTAAAGACTATGGTCAGGGCTCTAGCCGTGACTGGGCTGCCAAAGGTGTCCGTCTTGCAGGTGTTGAAGCGATTGTGGCGGAAGGTTTTGAGCGTATTCACCGTACCAATTTAGTCGGTATGGGCGTGTTACCGCTTGAGTTTAAAGCAGGAACTGACCGTAAAACTTTAGGTTTAGATGGTACTGAACTGTATAGCGTGATTGGTAATATCGCGCCACGTTCGACTTTAACTTTAGTGATTGAACGTGCGACAGATGAAGGTAAGAGTGAAATCGTTGAAGTGCCTGTCACATGTCGCCTAGATACTGAAGAAGAAGTGTCTGTATATGAAGCGGGTGGTGTATTGCAACGCTTTGCGCAGGATTTCTTGGAAGGGAATGTGGCGTAACTAATCTCCCCTAACCCCTCTTTGCTAAAGAGGGGAAACTCCCTCCTTTGTAAAGGAGGGTTGGGGTAGGTTAAATATAAAAGTCATTGATATTATTGTAAAAGAACCCTACATTTATGTGGGGGATTTTATTTTTGGGGGGAGCATGGAAGACGTTATTATAAAAGAAGCAGTATCTGAACTGATAAAACAATTTACAATGCCAGTTTTTAATGGTCTAAAAAAGTTAACTAAAGATGCTAATAATAAAATTCAAGTTAGTTTGAATTTATGTTTTACAGAGTATTTGGAAAGAAATTATGAAAGATATTCTAAAACTAAAACACTTTTGTATAGAGATATACCAGTAAATATAAAAGATTTTTATGTTCGTACTAATTTAACTATTAATTTTAAAGAAGTAGAAGAACAAGATTTCATTAGTGAAATAGAGAAAAATAAAAGATTAGTAGTTTTAGGAGGGGCTGGATGTGGCAAATCAACATTTTGTAAAAGTATATTTATTGAGTTGATAGAAAAGCCTAGGGGGATTTTTCCTATTTTTATAGAATTGCGGCATCTAAATAATTTGGTAGATAAGTCATTATATAGCTATATGTTAGGTTTAATGATAAAAATTAATTCATCCTTTAATAAGGAACAATTAGACTACTCTTTTAAGCTGGGGAAGATTTTAGTTATATTAGATGGTTTTGATGAGGTAAATAGAGAGGATAGGGAGAAAATAGAGCAAGAAATTTTATATTTGTCTAATACTTATCATGGTATTAGAATATTGATTTCGAGTCGTTTTGATAGTAGATTTTCTTCTTGGGAAGAATTTTTCCAATATAAAATACAGCCTTTAGATAAAAATAAAGCTTTATCGCTAATTAATAAACTAGATTACGATAGGCTGATAAAGAAATCTTTTATAAGTGTACTCGAGAAAGAATTATATCAGTCTCATAAGAGTTTTGCTTCAAACCCGCTCTTGTTGATAATGATGCTCATGACTTATGAACAAATAGCAGAAATACCTAATAAATTGCATCTGTTTTATGAACAAGCATTTTTAACTTTATTTAATAAACATGATTCTTTAAAAAGTATGTATAAGCGAAAATCTTTTTCCAATTTGCCATTGGATGATTTTAAACGATGTTTAGAAGCTTTTTGTATATTAAGTTATTGTGATAGGTTGTATTTTTTCGAAGAAATTAAAATAAAAAAATATATCAATAATGCACTAAATATTGCTAATGTACATGCGGAAGCTGATGATTTTCTGAAAGACTTACTTGATTCGGTATGTATACTACAAAGAGATGGTTTAGGTTTCTCTTTTACGCATAGATCATTTCAAGAGTATTTTACAGCTCAATTTTTAGTAAATAAAGCTATTGAAAGAAAATATGAGATTTTTGATAAAATATATATGGTTAATGGGGGGGATAATATTCTTTCTATGGTATATGACATTAATAGTGACTTGATTGAAAAAGAATGGATAATTCCAAAAATTGATAAAATTTACTCTCATGTATATGAAATGAATAAAAATCATAGTTCTGAGTTGAATATTTTGAGTAGTATGTATTCTAAAATTACTATAATAGATGAAATAGAAAATGAAGATGTAGTGGAAATAGGTTATGTGTTAGGGGAAAACCCTGAAAAATACTTTAAATTTTACATGTTTCTGAAGGATTTTTATAAAGATGGGAGTTTTAATTTTTATGACCTAAGAAAGGATATAGTGGATGGGTGTACCGATCAGTATTTTGAAGGGCAGCTTATTGATTATATTAAAGAATATGGTGATATTGATTTAAATGAAACTTATAGAATTGATCCATTTGCAAGAGAGTTAATTAAGAGAGCTAAGTTGGTAGAATTAGTTTTAGAAAATATAAGATTTTTAAAAGACCAAGCTAATATTCTTAAGAAAAAACACTCAGAACAAGAAGTTGATATTTTTTCACTACTTTTAAATTAGTAATAGGTTCATGACTTAATTTTCTTATCAGTCATCGTCAATCTTTGAGATGATCAATAGGGAATCATTACTATAGGGATATGCTGGTTCTCCCCTTTCTAAAACACATTGAGAACAAAAATGGTAATTGCAGGTTCTAAATTGGTAGCAGAACTCTATTTTTGTATTCAATGCGGACACCGCACTTATTTAGAAATTGGTACAGACCGTTTACCCCCGTGTACCAAATGCCTTGGCCATCAATTTAACAACAAGATTGCCTAAGCTGCACACTGCAAAAAGTTATCCACTGTTTTGAATACAGCCCTGTCATTAGATAGGGCTTTTTATTTGTTGGAAGAAGTGTTTTGGATAAGCTAAAACGGATCCCATGACTCAAACGCATCTCGGCTTAAACGAATGCACTTATGATTTAACGCTCTAAAGACAATAATATAAGCTACTGATAGCACTTTCATGAATAAATTTTATTTAGCTTAGCTATTTTTGGAATACATCATTTCTTACATTTATGACGTCATCATTTGTCAAAATGATCAATAGACATCCATAATAAAATGCATATACTAGTAAGAC
>NZ_DKIK01000108.1:3077-3217 GCF_002454215.1 Acinetobacter sp. UBA6720 | reverse complement strand
AAAAAAACTAACTCTCTCTTTATAGAGGATACCGACAGATGCAATCACTTGCCAATCGGTTGGCGATACAACATTTCGTCAACGCATATACGCAAGAAACTGGCAAAGGTCACTTGCTTAATAAAACACAGCAAAGTCCG
>NZ_DKIK01000108.1:432-2985 GCF_002454215.1 Acinetobacter sp. UBA6720 | reverse complement strand
TGTTATCTATTCCGATTAATTCAATTCATGCTCAATGTGATTTCCCATTATCTTATGTCAGCCGTGTTGGTAGACATCGGTTAGCTAATCTTCCTCAAATCGTAATTTCAGGTCAGCCAAAATCATTCAGTCCAGTTGCAATCGTTGGGTTATTACTTGAAGAACTAGTTTCTGAATCATCTTTACCTTTGGATGCTGCTTCTTTACTAGAAAAGTGGATTCAAAGTCGAGATGCGCTACAACAGTTTTTACAAAATCGTGAATATGAATTTGATGATTTAGTAAATGCAGGGCAAAGCTTTATTGAAACAGAGCAAGCTTTGATTTTAGGGCATAGTATGCATCCCGCGCCAAAAAGTAGGACAGGCTTTGTTCATGAAGATTGGTTAAACTTTTCTCCTGAAAATAAAGGTAAGACTCAACTTCATTATTGGCTAGTGCACCAAGATTATATTGCAGAAGGTAGTGCGACTGATGAACCTATTTCAGCGCAATTAAAAACTGCGTTACAGTGGTATTTATCTGAAAGTGATCTCAATTTATTAAAGACACATGCGGAATATAAGTTACTTCCTTTACATCCATGGCAAGCGCGTTATTTACAGGGCAAAGCTTGGTTTGAACGATTAAAGCAAACAGGGCAACTGATTGATTTGGGCTTGCGTGGTTGGCAATTCTCTCCAACCACTTCCATACGCACATTAGCGAGCTTCAATGCACCTTGGATGATGAAGCCGTCACTTTCAGTGATGATTACCAATTCTATTCGAGTGAATTTGGCCAAAGAATGTCATCGTGGTGAATTGACACATCGTCTGTGGCATAGTGAGTTTGGGCAAAATATTCTTAAACAGTGTCCAAGTTTAAAAGCAGTCAATGATCCAGCTTGGATCGCTTTAAAAATCGATGATGAAGTGATCAATGAAAGTATTTGTATTTTCCGAGATCAACCATTCCATCCACAACAACAAGTCACTTGTATCGCATCTTTGTGCCAAGATCATCCGATCAAGCCTTTAAATCGTTTTAATGCCTTATTTGCAAAAATTGCGAAAGCCCATCCTGATGCTGAAGTTTCAGAGATTGCTTCAGATTGGTTTAATCGGTTCCTCGAAGTCAGTTTGCAGCCTTTGATGTATCTATACCATCGTTATGGTATGGCATTTGAGTCACATCAACAAAATGTATTATTAGAACTCGAAAACCATTTTCCTAAAACTTTATGGTTACGTGATAACCAAGGTTTTTATTATATTGAAGAATTTGCCACTGAAATTCTGCAAGCACTTCCTGAACTGAAAGAAAAAGCCTTTGCGGTAGGTCCGAAAGCTTTTGTTGATGAACGTTTTAGTTATTATTTCTTTGGCAATACTTTGTTCGGGATTATTAATGCCATCGGTGCAACAGGCTATATCACTGAAGATGAATTGTTAGCGCATCTAACTGGATTTTTAGAAGAGCAATTACAGCAATATCCTGAGAGTACCTTAATACAAGGACTACTGTTCAATTCAACGCTGCCTTATAAAGGCAACTTGCTGACACGTTTGCATGAATTAGACGAGTTGATCGCACCTGTAGAAAATCAATCTGTTTACGTGCAACTGCCAAATCCACTGCGTATTTCACAGAAGGATGTCAGTTATGCTTGATTTTATTGGAATTGGTCTAGGACCTTTTAATTTAAGTCTTGCTAGTTTGCTACAAAACAAAAGCTCACTCGATTACGTATTTTTTGAGCAAAAGGCGCAATTTGATTGGCATGCAGGTATGCAACTACCTAATACGGTATTACAAGTGCCATTTATGGCAGATTTAGTCTCGATGGTTGATCCAACCAGTCCATTTAGTTTTTTGAATTATCTGCGTCATCAGCAACGTTTGTATAAGTTTTACTTTTTAGAGCAGCCACATATTCCACGTTGTGAATACAACCACTATTGCCAATGGGTTGCAGAACAACTTGATTGTATCGAATACCAGTCGCAGGTTCTAAAGATTGAACCTCAAACGATAGGTTTTAAAGTAGTCGTTGAATCAAACGGTGTTCAGCAAAGTTATTTATGCCGTCATTTAGTGATTGGAAGTGGTAATGTGCCATATTTGCCTGAATGTTTGGTAAAGATTCAGAAAGTCCGTCCACAACAATGTCTGCATTCAGCACAGTATATGACGCATGCCGATACAGATTTACATGGCGATGTGGTCGTACTTGGTTCTGGACAATCTGCAGCTGAAGTGTTTATCGACTTATTTGATGAACAGCAAGATACTGTTAATCATCAGTTTGATTTGCATTGGTTTACTCGTTCTCAAGGTTTCTTCCCGATGGAGTATGCGCCATTAGGTTTGGAACATTTTAGTCCAGATTATGCACAGCATTTTTATGATTTGACTGCGCAGCAAAAGGAACAGCAGTTAAAGCAACAAGCCTTGTTATACAAGGGAATTAGTGCAAAAACCATTCGGGAAATTTATCAAAGACTTTATCACCGCAGTATTGCAGGTCAAAGCTTACAGACACATTTACATAGTCAATGTGATTTGAAAGAT
>NZ_DKIK01000108.1:0-265 GCF_002454215.1 Acinetobacter sp. UBA6720 | reverse complement strand
CCTGATTTTGGTTTTATGCAGTTGCTCAAGCCATACATCGAGTTTGATCATAAACAGCGTTGGCAGATTACAGACGACTATCGTGTTGTACATCGGCTGAATGGTCATATTTTTGTTCAAAATCAGGAAATGCATAGTCATGGTGTCGGCACACCTGATTTAGGTCTTGGTGCTTATCGTGCAGCAAAGATCATTAATCAATTGCTTGCTGATCCTCTTTATGAAATAGGCAATCAAGCGCAGACATTCCAACACTTTAATCTCT
>NZ_DKIK01000027.1:0-16940 GCF_002454215.1 Acinetobacter sp. UBA6720 | reverse complement strand
CTCACCCATCTCACCGTAACGTGCCGCCATAATACAAACTTCATGCTAGCACTGCAAGCACAGACGCTGCCTTTTTTGCATATTTTCGTTCAATTAAATACTTTTTAAACAATTTAGTGCTGATTCATCACAATTTCTTCTTTTCAACGCATCGCTGTGCTGAATAAAACAGCAAATATCCTAAATTGCCGACATAAAACACAATATTGCAATCATTTGCGTGCAGTCTGTCTTCGCATGACTTATGCTAATCCTATCTACTGAGATACAGCCAAAGACATTATGAAAAATTGGGTCGATCCTGAAGCAAAAGCTGAAGCTGAACGTTATGACAATCCTATTCCGAGTCGCACGCTCATTTTAGAAACCATCGAAGAAAAAAAGACGGCGCTTTCACATGCGGATCTGGTTGAAATTTTTGAAATTGCAGATCAAAAAAGTATTGATGCGCTCAGCCACCGCCTGATTGCAATGGTTCGTGATGGCCAACTCATGAAAGATGGTTTCAAGTTCCTTCTTGCGGAAGAACAACCTGAACATGAAGCAACGGTCTACATTAATAGTAAAGGCTTTGGTACGGCGAATATCACAGGGCATGAAGACCTTCTTCTCCCTGAGCGTGAACTTCGTCAAGTCTTTAATGGTGATCGTGTTAAAGTGCGCCAAACCTCAGTAGATCGTAAAGGTAAAGCTTGGGGCTTTATTACCGAGGTAGTGCAACACCGTGTGAAGCAAATAATTGGTAAAGTGTCGATACATGACGGTGAATACTTTATTCAGCCAGCAAATCCGAATGCGCACCAACCAATTACCTTAGAAAAAGAGTTAATCGAACACGCACAAGTCAAAGTGGGCGATTCGGTTCGTGTGGCAATTGATGACTACCCAACCAAAGAAGAGCTCGCCACTGGTCATATTGTACAATCTATGGCGGATAAGGCAGACACCGAAATCATCATCCCACAAACCATTTTAGAGTTTGGTCTGCCGTATGAGTTTCCTGAAGAGGTACTTAAAGAAGCAGAAAGTTTTAAAGAGCCATCGGCGCAAGACCGTGAAGGTCGTATTGACCTACGTGATTTAGCCTTAGTCACTATTGATGGTGAAGATGCTCGCGACTTTGACGATGCTGTTTATGCAGAAAAACGTCCAGGTGGAGGTTATCGTGTCGTGGTAGCCATTGCGGACGTCAGCCATTATGTCCGTTCAGGCAAACCGTTGGATGATGAAGCCCAGGAACGCGGTACATCGGTGTATTTCCCGCACTTTGTTTTACCTATGTTACCTGAAGCCCTGTCGAATGGCTTATGTTCACTCAATCCACATGTGGACCGTCTGTGTATGGTCTGTGATTTAAACCTGTCCCGTGCAGGTCGCGTCACCAAGTTTGAGTTCTATCCATCAGTCATGCATTCAAAGGCACGTTTAACCTATACCAACGTTGCTCAATACTTTGGAGGTGACAGCAGTGCCATCCCAGAAGACCGTGATGTGCGCAAATCATTAAACACCCTGTTCCAACTTTATCAAGTCCTCAAAGGTTTACGTGCAGAACGTCATGCTATGGAATTTGAAACCGTTGAAACCTACATGACCTTTGATGAGCTAGGTGGGATTAAGGAAATTTTACCGCGTACGCGTAATGATGCTCACAAGCTGATTGAAGAATGTATGTTATTGGCAAACGTGGCCGCGGCTGAATATGCACTCGAACATGACGTGCCAATGCTATACCGTATTCATGAGCCACCTGAGTTTTCACGCATTCAAAAGGTACGTGACTTTGTCAAACTACTAGGTCTACCGTTCCCAGAACAGCCGACTCAGAAAGACTATCAGGCCGTAATTGATGCAACCAAAGACCGGATTGATGCGCCTAGTATCCATGCCGTGCTGTTACGTTCGATGATGCAAGCCTACTATGGTGCGAATAACGCGGGTCACTTTGGTTTGGCATATGAAGCGTATACGCACTTCACTTCTCCAATTCGTCGTTACCCAGACTTGTTGTTACACCGTGCCATTAAAGCCAAGTTAAAACATAAACCTGCACCTCTTTCAGGGGCTGCTTTGGATGATGCGGGTCAACATTTCTCCGCAACTGAACGTCGTGCAGATGAAGCGTCTCGCTCTGTCACCACATGGTTGAAATGTCATTATATGCAGCAGCATTTGGGTGAAGAGTTTGTCGGCACCATTTCTGCCGTAGCAGAATTTGGTCTGTTTGTAACGCTCAAAGACTTATATGTTGATGGCATGATCCATGTCAGCCAACTGGGCGATGACTACTTTGTCTATGACCAACCAAGTCAGAGCTTGATTGGGCAGGCACGCGGTCAAAGCTTTAGCTTGGGCGATGAAGTAAAAATCAAAGTTGCAGCAGTGAATTTAGAAGATCGAAAAATTGATTTTGAATTATTGCAACAACTCTCACATGGTGGTCGGCCCATACGAAGTCGAGCACCCCGTGTTGGCAAAGCCAAAACAGCACGAAGCGAAAGTAAAGAAGAAGTCTTTAGCGAGTCGACAAACGCCTCTCCCAGTAACAGCGGAGACCAGCCCATACGACGCAAAAAAGATAAATCCCAACCTAGCTCCTACAGCAAAAAGCCTGGTAAAAAATCTTCATCAAAGTCTGAAACAAAGGTTAAAGATAAAGTGAAGAAAAAGTCGAAACCTAAAAAGAAAAAATCCAACGCAAAAGCGAAAACTGAGTAAATGATGTAAAAGGTGCTAGGGCTTCATGTTCTAGCACCTTTTTTCATAGGACCAACATGAATTTTTTGCGTTTATTTTTAAGCAAACCTATCAGCCAATATCATCCCTTGCTTTATTTCATGGCTACACGTAGCCGACGTATGATGCGCTATTGGCAGTGGAAAACAGATGGGAAAGACTATGCACATTCATTTTCTAACGTCCCTTTGGCTTTTCGCGTCAAAAAGCATCAGTCCGTTCTAATTCGTAAATTAGGCGATAGCGATCAACACTGGCAACACAATAAAGTCATCAATCTCAAAATTGCCAGTCCATGTATTTCTGGGATTTTAGTCCATCCACAACAAACGTTTTCTTTTTGTCAGTTGGTGGGACAACCAACAACTCAAAAAGGCTATGTCGAGGGAATGGAACTCAGCTTTGGGCAGGCTCGTGGTGGTATTGGTGGTGGTATTTGCCAAATTGCCAACCTCATCCACTGGCTTGTCTTGCATAGCCCGTTACAAGTGGTACAACGTTCACAGCATTCCTTTGACCCTTTTCCAGATCATGGTCGAGTGCTCCCTTTTGGGAGCGGCGCTGCAATTTTTTATAACTATATCGATTATCAATTTTACAATCCCACCCCACATAGCTTTCAAATTCGGCTGTGGTTTAGTGACAAATGTTTAGAAGGTGAACTGCGCTGTTCTTCCGATTTAGGCTATGTCTACCATGTGTTTGAACAACAGCATGCCTTTCTTAAAATCGGGACGGATTACTATCGTCAAAACGAAATTTGGCGACACCGTAAAGAAAAATATAAAAGCGGTGAAATCTTAGCAACCGAGTGTATGACCCGTAACTTTGCCAAAGTGCTTTATCAACCCTCACACATTGACCTGCACTATGCATCATGGACTGAATTTCAAACGGCGCAAAACATCAAAACCAATTAAAACTTGATTTCCCACGGCATCACCCTTACATCTAGTGATAACTCAACATTTTATTTGGCTTAACAGCATGACATTAGAAAAAGCAACCTTGCCTGTTCCACAGTTTGATCAAATCACCTTAGTACAACTCCAACAGCAGATCGAACAGGCCATTCAACAGGGTCAAAGTTTTTTAAAAGACCTGAGCGAAGTCCCTGAATCGATTCAGGCACAGCTTGCTGTTTTAGAACAAGTTGATCATTTAGAAAATAATATGAGTGAAGCATGGGGCGTGCTGTCCCACCTCAATGCGGTGATGAACAACGCTGAAACTCGTGAGGTGTACCAGTCACTATTACCAAGCTTAAGTGAATACTATACCGAGTTAGGTCAACACACAGCGCTGTATCAAACCTATCAACACATTCATGATACTGCGCAATTTGATCACCTCCCCGAAGCTCAACAAAGTGCGATTAAACTTGCACTGCGCGACTTCAAACTGTCGGGTGTGGCTCTAGAAGGTGAAGCCAAAAAACGTTATGCAGAAATCTCGGCACGTTTATCACAACTGTCATCGGACTTTTCCAACCATGTTCTGGATGCAACTCAAGCCTATTTCAAACCTTTAGCGGAAGATGAACTGGTAGGCTTACCACAGAGCAGTGTTGAGCTATTAAAACAATATGGTCAGCAGCGCGAACTGGATCAACCCGTTGCCACTTTAGACTTTCCGTCGTATTTGGCAATTATGACCTATGCAGAAAACCGCCCTTTACGCGAAGAGTTGTATCGTGCTTACACTACACGTGCATCTGACCAGTCTGAACATGCTGAGTTTGATAATACCGCGGTGATGGAAGAGGTTTTAAGCCTGCGTCAGGAAATGGCAGCACTGTTAGGTTTCAACAATTATGCCGAGCTCTCATTGGCCAGCAAAATGGCGCCAAATGTAGCCACGGTAGATCAGTTCTTACGTGATTTGGCTGAACATTCACGTGCCCCTGCGCTCAAAGAAGTGGCGGAGCTAAAAGCTATTGCCGCTGAAGATGGCATTGAAGAGTTAAAACCGTGGGACAGCACGTATTATTCCGAAAAATTGAAAGTCCAACAGTTCAATTTATCTCAAGAAGCGCTCAAGCCCTACTTCCCTGCACCCAAGATTTTGCAGGGCTTATTTAGTATTGTGAACCGTCTTTATGGCATCCAAGTGGTCGAACGTGAAGCTCCCGTATGGCATCCAGATGCACGCTATTTTGAACTACAAGATCAAGGCGCTGTGGTCGGTGGATTCTACTTTGACCTCTATGCGCGTCAGGGCAAACGTGGCGGCGCATGGATGAGTGGTTTCCGCTCTCGCACCCAAACAACACAAGGCCTACAAAAACCGATTTGCTATATGGTGTGTAACTTTACGCCACCTGTGGGAGATCAAGCAGCACTATTGACTCATGATGAAGTGATTACCTTGTTCCATGAATTTGGACATGGTTTGCATCATATGTTAACCGAAGTCGACAATATTGCGGTTGCAGGCACACACGGCGTAGCATGGGATGCGGTGGAGTTGCCAAGTCAATTCATGGAGTTTTGGGCATGGGACACCGAAAGCTTAGACCTGCTCAGTGCTCATATTGACACCCAAGAAACCTTACCAGAAAGTCTACTCAAAGCCTTGCTGGATGCGCGTTTCTTCCAATCTGGCATGCAAAGTCTACGTCAAATTGAGTTTGCCCTGTTCGACCTCAGCATTCATAAAACAGCCCCTGCTTTAAAAGCGGATCAAATCCAAGCCACCTTAAATGAGATCCGTGCACAGTATGCTGTTTTAGAAACCATACCTTATAACCGCTTCCAACATAGCTTCAGCCATATTTTCGCAGGCGGCTATGCAGCAGGTTATTATTCTTATAAATGGGCGGAAGTTTTGGCCAGTGATGCCTTCGATCGTTTCGAAAATGAAGGGATTTTTAATACTGCCACTGGAAAAGAATTTCGCAAGTTTATTCTAGCAGTTGGCGGAAAAGATACAGCACTTGATGCATTTATCAATTTCCGTGGACGCGAGCCAAAAATAGATGCTTTACTTCGTCATCAAGGTTGGACGAACCGCTAAAAAAGTGAGTAAACTAGGCGCCTAAATTGTTCAGAAGGTAAGTCTAATGACTATTAAACGTCGTTTCATTGCAGGTGCAAAATGTCCTAAATGTCAGGCAATGGATCGTGTCGTTATGCTTACCTCGAATGACGATGAATGGATTGAATGTATCGACTGTGGTTATTCTGAGAACAGACCTACCCATGTAGACGAGCCTCAGATCCCAGCTACCCCAGACGAAGTTGGGGTCATTCAATTTAAACCGCGTCAATCCAAAGAATAAAAGGTCGAGTCGAATGTCACCCGTACAACACAACAATCCTAAATTGCTCTGGGGAATTACAGCAGGTCTGGTCGCAATCATTGCGATTTTTGCGCTGTATCAATGGATTTTTGCCTCACAAGAACCTGAAACACCCCCTCATCAAACAGAATTGCTTCAACCCACTGTGAAAGCCATTCCAGAAGTGCAAAATGCGGCATCAAAGGCAGCAGCAGAAAATACGGTAAAATTGGTTGAAGAGGATATTCTAACATCCCCTGTGCCTAAAAATTCATCTTTAGCCAAAGAAGAAGTAGCCAAACTGGACGACATTCAAACTCAACTCAAAGAACAAGAAACTACCTTGCAAGCGCAGCATAAAGATGCTGATGAATTAATGAAACTCAAAGAAGAACAAATTAAACTGTTAGAAGCCCAACTGGCAACACAGTAATCCCCCTTTGCACTTTTTAAATACGCTAGAATATCAACCGATACTCTAGTGTATTTTTATCATGTCTACTCAGACCACCTCATCTAGCGTGCTTAAAGCCATAGCCCTACTCATTGTTTCAGCGCTGCTGTTTTCTTTGATGGGGGTTTGTATTCGCTATGCTTCACATACAGTGGATAATGCCAGCATTGTTTTTTTCAGAAACTTCGTGGGTTTATTTATTTTTTTACCGCTGATTTTACAGCGAGGACTGGGCTTTTTTAAAACAGAACGTCTGTGGATGCACACTTGGCGCTCCATGGTTGGGCTTGTCGCGATGTATGGTTTTTTCTACGCGATTGCTCACTTAAAACTGTCAAACGCCATGGTCTTTACTTATTCGTCTCCTATTTTTATTCCTTTGATTGCTTGGCTATTTTTAAAAGAAAAAATCACGCGCTCAATGCTGATTGCCGCGTTGATTGGGCTTTTAGGCGTCCTATGTGTGGCGAAACCTGATGCTGGCTTATGGAATCAGTTGTCCTTCATTGGCCTCAGTGCTAGTTTTTTAGCGGCCATGGCTTTTGTCACAGTACGTGCACTTACTGCAACCGAACCGCCTGAGCGCATTGTCTTTTATTTCTGCTCTATTGGTACCCTGATTTCCATGATTCCCATGTTTTGGCATATCCGTCCTTACACATGGACAGAACTGAGCTTCCTGATTGGAGCGGGTCTACTTGCCAATGTCAGCCAACTGGTGATGTCTCATGCCTATCGACTGGCGCCTGCAGGTCAAATTGGGCCTGTAAATTATGTCGCAATTATTTTTGCAGGCCTCTGGGGTTATTTATTTTGGCGAGAAACTCCTGATTTTTATAGTTTAATTGGCTTTTCCCTGATTTTATTGGCAATTGTGGTTTGTAGCCCTCTGTTGCAAAGACGACTACGTCCCTAGCAAGCTCTCCAATAAATCCAAAGCATAAAAAAGCATCCGAAGATGCTTTTTTAATGTTCCAAGTTTATTTAAATCTTAGTGATACCAACCGAATAACTTAAAGATATAAGGTGCATAAGTCACAATCAACAAAGAGGGAAATAAGACTAAAATCGGTAAAATCCAACGTTCATAACGATAGTAAAACGAAGTGTACATTTCTTTGGCTTCCGCATCGGCTGCACGAACTTCGTCATCCCCAACTGAAAGCCGAGTTAGCAAATGGTTCAATGCCACTGGTGGTGTGACATAACCCAGCTCAAATGCGACCAACACAATCATCCAGAAATGGATTGGGTGAATACCATTTTCGTAAGCGACGGGAGCGATCGTTGCAGCAACTAAAATAACTGCACCAAATGGATCCGTGGTCATTCCAATGATTGCCAACAGTAAAGCAATAAATGCCAATGAAATGTAAATATTACCTAAATGAGTTGGCAATAATTCAACAACTTCCGTTCGTTCAATCAAGCCTCCTACACTCGCAGATAAGGCCATTAGAATAATTAAGGCTCCAATATGTCCCACTGTCTCTGATGATGCAAACCAAATTGAACCTCCAAAACCGCGGCGCTTGGTCTGACCACCATGCTCGCGTAAAAACTCTGAGTGTTTTTCATGCTCTAAGGCTAATACACTATGTGCATCTATAGGTGTAGGATTAAAGCGATCACTCCACCAACGGTCAAACATAATATAGGCAATCAAAATAATCGGCAGAACCACAGGTGCTGTGAATTCATCCATTTGCGTATCTAGACCATATTTATAAAAAGCAATCACCACTAGCGTAATCACAATATATGGAATCACTGGTACAAAGGCACGCAACATACCTGGTATCGCAACACGTGGAGAGTTGACTCGGAAACGTGTTTCAGCCAAGTATAGAGAGATCCCTAAAAATACAAATGCCGTGAGCCAGAATACATAAATACCGTGATCAAATAATTCATCAGACGTGACATGCCGACTATCTAACATCGAAATTAAAATAATGAGTAAACAAGGCCGAATCACAACCCCTAAAGAGCCTGACATTGCAGACACGGCAAGCGCAAACTGACGTCTTGACCCAGAGTTCCATACTTCCTTATAAATAATCGCACCCGCTGCAACTACGAAGATTCCTGATGCTCCCGTATAAGCAGTTGGGATAGCTGCTGCAATTAGAATCAACCACGTTAATGTTTCAGGAGCCAAATTCCAAGGACGTAAAATACCTAGGAATAAATCCATAACACGCGTTTGGGTCAGTAACATCCCCGCCCAAATAAACAATGCTAAATTGAGGAAAATACCAGAGAACTCAACCAACTGACCAAGATAAATACCTTGCCCCATTGGGTAATCCATAAAGAAGGTAAACGCAATGCCTGTCACTAAAGCCATATAAGCATAAAGCGGTACACTTAAAAATGCTAAGCCAATATTGCCCGTACCTGCTTGTTTCGGCTCAGGCGTTCTAAAAAATTGAAGAATACTAATTACAGTCACACTGGAAAATAGAATAATCCAGAGCCAATATACGGTCAGCGTTTCAAAAGTGGACTCAACTCCAGAGTTCAGTACAGATTGGAACTGACTATAGACTGAATACGTCAACAAGCCATTGCCCAATGCCATAAAGATTGAATACACACGGAAATCAAGTTTAGTTGTCGGCGCACGTAAACCAATATGGTGATATTTGACTGAAGCTGTGATTGCTGCAACCAATACCATCAACAAAAGAATTAAAACACGGTTTTCAGAACCAAACTTAAAGATACCGAAGAAGGTGGTTTCAATTGTGCGATAAGTTCGGATACTTGGATGCTCGTCCAAATATTGAGTAGCTTTATCATAAAATTGATACTTTTCCTCACACTGTTGTAGCCCAGCCATCACAGAAGCACGTACATCAGCTTCTGAAGCTGTGCCAAAGATGTCCGCAAACTCATCGGCAGCATTAGACTTCATTTGCTGCTGAACTAGTAAATCAATATTCGGATGGCGGTTACACTCAGGCTTTACAGGCTCAGCTCTTAAAAAAGAATACTGCATTCCAGCCGTTTCACTACCATAGAGACGCTCACCTACACGGAGTAACTGACCATGAATCATTTCACCTGTACCTATTAATAGCGTAAGTAACAGTAAAATCAGAATTAAGAAAGTGGAAATCCACTCCGTCCATATATACTTCAGCAGATCGAGTCCTGATCTGCTCTGTCCATGATTCTGCATGTTGTTTCCTATTTTTATTTGCAGTTCTATTCGGCGTAATACGCTGTAGAACCTGTCGTTTTGTCGGCTTGAGCTTGTCCTTTCTCGATGCCTTTAGATTTTTGTTTTGTTTATCTTTGCATCAAATTTATATTTTTGAATATGACAATCTGGATTTTCTTTTTAGAATTTAGGTCAATAGATTACTCATCAAATAGATTCACCCCGATTAAATACATAGCTGCAATCACAATCCCCCAGATCACACCCAATAAATGTGCTTCGACTAAGACTGGACTCCCGATCAGTTCAGCCGTAGCACTCGCCCCAAGGGTATTTTCCCAAATCAGTTTGCCTAAAATGAGAAACAACACCAAACTCGCAAACATCCGCTCTTTACGGTAAAGCAAATGGACGATGGCAATCGCAGTGAACATCCCATGCAATACACCTGACAGCCCAGCATAGGCTTCAATATCGGCCAAAAAATAATAAAAACTGAGACTAATTAATGGCGGTAAAATCAGCAATAACGCCACAAAATGCCAGACACGCACGCGTGGGAAAATAAAAGGCAGACACATAAATGCCAACATATTAAGGGCAAAATGAATCCATCCCACATGCACCCAGTGCGCAGTCCACAAACGCCAAACTTCAGGAAAAATATCCACACGCCAATAAATAAATTGATCTTTAAAAATCTGTAGGCATGCCGAAATTGATATGACGAACGCAATCAAAATGATTTTTCTATATAGAAATTGATCTTGCATCGCATGCCCTTATGCTGTGACTCATTTATTTATTGTTATTTTTTTGACTACATGGCTCAGTTTAAAATTGGTTAACTTTCATTAAACAGTTCATCCAACTCTGAACGATCTTCTTTTTCATCCCAGAAATGCGCCATACCACCATCACCTGTTCGTGTCCCTGTATGTTCAGTCCAATAACGATCAGAAATGCCTTGTACCATACTCGAAGCCATACTATCAATCAGCTTAAACTGTGGATTAGTCTGTTTTTCATCACTATGTGAAGCCGCATAACTTTTCAAGGCATCACGAATTTTCGCATCATCACCACTGGCTTGCGCTGCAATAGCATACATCGCATGGGCTAAACGCACCCCTTTTTGCTCGCCGATTTGCATAGATTGTTTTAAAGTCTGATATGGATCAGGCTTACCTTCACCCGCACCTGGTAACAAGGTCCAAATCACCGCACGTGTTGCATTCGGTGCACCCCAAAACTTTTCATTGTCTAGACACACCATGCCACGCTCGACAATAGCCGCAATGTCTTTAGGAACATTGACTGCACCACCTGAGTTAATATCATTAGTCATCGCTTGTAGACCGCTCAACATCCCCAGCATATATACAGTTTGATCTAAATCGCTGTTCATTTTTGGGCAACCTTCGCCCAGTGGCTTTTTATACTTTTTTTCCCAACGGTTTTGGAACAATTGATAGCCTGTATATTGACGCTGTGCAGCAATAGCAGCCCAACGTTTTTGTTCAATACGCGCATCCTGTGCTTCAGAAACATTACCTGCTTTAGAGGCACGTAAATAACGAAGCTCAGACTCTAGCGCCTGATTCTCCGCACAAATGCCTGAAGCCGAATAGAGTAAAACCGCAATACGTGTTGGGTCTGCGCCCATATCTTTGGTCGACATAATCGCAGGCGTCAAAGCATTGCCTGAATTGCAGACCATCTCTGCATCTTCCATAGCCAATATAGGCGGAACAATATGTTTTTCACTAAACCCAAGTGCAACATTAGCACCTGTTTTAACCACTTGTGAACAACCCGAAAATAATAAACTTGTAATCGCTACAACAGCCATACCTTGGCCTATTTTTTGGACTTGCGACATTTTCCTGTCCTCTATTTGTATAATTGTATGCGTCCGTGCTGACAAACATAGCAGAAGCAATTTCCGAAGAAAAGAGTATTTACTCTAAATCCGACTACTACTCTGCCATGAAATAAAAAGCGGAAAATTGACTTAAATGACACCCATATTTTTTTTCAGGCAAAAAAAAGTAGCATAGCGACGGTTCGGCACATGCTACTTATGAACTGAGAAGCCTAGCTAGGCTTTGTTTGGTGCAAATCGTTCCTTCAGCACAGTTCCTAATCGTCCTATAACAATCGCTAACACAATTGCTACCACTAGAAACATCCAAGTTGGAATCATCATAAGATTATCCTTGTTTGCTGTTGGTGATTTGAATGTACATTTTAAGAACAACAAACTATAAGAATGTTGTCTGACAATTTGAAAATAGCGTTAAATTTGTTCCGAACTGTCAGACAAAGAGAGATGAAATCAGTTTATATTTATTATTTTTCAATAGTTTGGTTAGAGTATAAAAGCTAATATTGTCCAACAATTACTGCATTTTGGTGAGTATTTTCAACGCTTTCCACTGTCTCAAGGATAACTGATCACACCAGACCAACATCGGTTTGGCACGGAAATGTTGAAAATAGATCACGATATACGCACGATGGTCGATAATATGACTGATCTGCACACGCTGCACATCGCTTTGCGTTTTATGCGACAAGGACCAATCTCGACCATCCAAATACTGTAATTGAAAGTGTTGCGGCCCTCGTAGAAAAAACAGATATAAGATAAAACCTGCGACCAAAGCAATCAGCCATAACCACAAAGGCAATAGCTGATAGAGTACAAACATTAAAATGGCATAAATTGACAACTGAAATACATAAGCCAAACGGCTAGGTTTCAGTTGAAAATGACGATTATCCATTACACTTATCCATGTACATAATGCTTTAACTTTTGAATCAAGGTTTTCATTTCAGGGTACGGTGGTTCAGACACTTCCATGAACCAGTCCAATAAATCTGGGTCTTCTTGTTCAACCAATGCTGCAAACATGGCCTTTTCCGCAGGATCCGCCTGAAGATAATAATTTTTCACATAAGGATCAAAGTACACATCAATTTCTTTTAAACCACGACGTGCACGGTAGATTACTTTACGCTCTTCCAAGCTCATTTCTTCAGTCATTACATTCCCCAGATGAATTACAACGGCTTAGTTTAACCGATCACACCTCCCTCGCCACTAGTTAAATGTCGCAATTTTTTCAACTGGCAAAACCCATCAAAAAATCAACCGCATTTGAGCATTCAGTCCATTGTCGCATGTCCTGCTTTTCACTAATCTTCTAGCAAAATAACAACATCAGGATGAGCCTCCATGCAATCAGGCGCGATTCGCCCGTTAACCAATATGCTGCCGCGTAATTTATTTAATGCTGAACATGAGGCATTTCGAGAAACTGTGCGAAAGTTTTATGCCAAAGAAGTTGTTCCCAATATTGAAAAATATGAACAACAACAACATGTCGATCGTGAGCTATGGAATAAAGCAGGCGCCATGGGACTACTGTGTGCCACCATGCCTGAAGCTTATGGTGGCTCAGGTGTAGACCGCTTGTACAGTATGATTTTGATTGAAGAACAAGCCTATGCCATGGATTCCTCGACAGGGTTTTCACTACACTCTGACATTGTCGCGAACTATATCAATAACTTTGGCAGTGAAGCACAAAAACACTATTGGTTAACGCGGATGGCTTCGGGTGAAACCGTCACAGCCATCGCGATGACTGAACCTGGCACAGGCTCAGACTTACAAGCGGTACGAACAACGGCTGTTTTAGAGGGAGACGACTATATTATCAATGGCTCTAAAATCTTCATTACCAATGGCTATCTCTGCGATATGGCAATTGTGGTCTGCAAGACGGGTGACAGTGAGAAAGGTTCAGCTAATCTCTCATTAATCATCGTTGAAGCAGATCGTGTAGGTTTCAGTAAAGGCAAACCCCTCAATAAAATTGGAATGAAAGGACAAGACACCTGCGAATTATTTTTTGATCATGTCCGAGTCCCTAAAGAGAACCTGCTCGGTTTGGAAGGCATGGGCTTTATGATGTTAATGAAGGAATTGGCTTGGGAGCGTATGCTAGTGGCGATTATTTGCCAAGCTGGTGCAGAAGCAGCACTGGCACATACTGTTCAGTACACCAAAGAGCGTAAAGCCTTTGGAAAAAGTATCTCTAGCTTTCAAAATACCCGCTTTAAACTGGCAGAGTTGCGTACAGAAATTGACTTTTGCCGGGCTTATCTGGATCGTTGTATGCAATTACAACTCGAAGATAATTTGGGGGTTGACGCAGCAGCAGCAGCTAAATATAAAATTTCAGAGATGTTTTCTAAAGTTGTGGATGAATGTCTGCAACTACATGGCGGCTATGGCTATATGTTGGAATATCCAATTGCACGTGCCTATTTAGATAATCGCGCCAATCGTATTTACGCAGGCACCAATGAAATCATGAAAGAGCTCATCTCACGTTCTCTTTAACTCAAATAGCCCATCTCTAGATGGGCTATTGCATTTATATATTTGCTTCAAGAAAATCCACCATTAACGCAACCACCAAATCGGGTTGCTCTTTATGTGGCATATGATGCAGTCCCTCTAAAATTAGTAATTCGGCTTGTCCTGTGACCCCTGAAAAAATTTGTTGTGGTTGTGCCGTGGTTGCATATTCATCTAATTCACCATGAATAACCAACGTCGGACAACAGACACCACCTATTATCTCAGCCAGACTCCAATCCTGAAAAGCGGGGGCCAACCATGTTTCAGTCCATGCATCAAGCACCCACTGTGCTTTGTTCGGATGGTATTTGGCTAAACGCTCTATTTGCCCTGCTTGTTGAAAGCCTAGTTTTGCCTCTCGAATGCCTGCTAGAGTCAGCTCTTCAACAGTATACTGTGCAGAGATAGTAATTAAGGCGTGGCAACATTCTGCATAAATTGCTGCAATCGCAATCGACATCCCACCTCCGACACTGTGCCCAAGGATAATAAAATCCTGTATCGAGAAATAATCCAAAACTGCTTTAAAGCACTGTGTGGCTTCCGTGGATACAAAACTATATGCCAGTGAAGTCGGATGAGCATCGGATAAACCAAAACCCAGTCGATCATAAGCATAAATCACACGGCCTGTTGCCCGAGCCAGCTGTGCAGGAAAATCCCGCCATAAGCTCACTGAGCCTAATGAATCATGCATTAAAATTATGGGTGCCAAAGATAGATCGCCCGAATCACTTTGCCACTTTTTGGCGTGAATCCTATATTCTGTATATTGAATTTGATGGACTTCTTCTAAGATTTTCAACGCATTTCCTATTCTTTGTTTTCTCAGTGTTCAAAATCATCTAATAGTTCAAACCTGAAAGAAAGCCCCAAAAGAGAACTGCTCAAGTCATTAAAAAAGGAGCCTAAGCTCCTTTCATATCTATGCCGTTTTGCAAGTTAGGACACTAGTTTGGGTTTCTGATCCAATGCAAGCTCACGTTTAGCAAATTTCAGTATGCCATCCTCAAAAGAAGCATTCTTTAATGCTTTACGATCAGCTAAATAGTTATTCGACACTTTCCAAGGTGCATGCTTTCCTTGTTTTGGCATAACACCTGCTGCACGTGCGATATAACCAGAACTTAAACTTCCCATCACCGTATCTTGCATCAGCTCAGTCGCATCCCCTTGTGGAATCACTTCAGTCCATTGTTTTTGATCCATATAGTTGAGTAAACGACAAATGTATTCTGCGGCAATATCCACCTTTAAAGTCCAAGAGGCATTAATATAACCAATAATCATCGCCATATTCGGCACATCACTGACCATCACGCCTTGATACAACATATGTTTAGATGTGTCTAAAGGTTCGCCATCAATCGTTGCTTGAATGCCGCCCAAGATTTGAATTTCTAAACCTGTCGCTGAGACAACAATATCCGCCTCTAAATGCTGACCAGACTTTAATTGAATACCCGTTTCAGTAAAGCGCTCAATCTGATCTGTTTCAACACTGGCTTGACCTGAACGAAGAATTTTAAATAAATCACCGTCTGGCACCACACATAAGCGCTGATCCCACGGATTATAGTCAGGGGTAAAATGTTTCATATCCACTTTACCTTTGAGCTGCATCTTAATCGACTGTAACAGCAGTCGGCGTAGCAGTTTCGGTTGTTTCTGCGCGAGTGCATAAATTCCACGTTGCATCCCAATGTTACGCGCACGAGTCAGTTTATACGCTACATCTTCAGGTAACACTTTACGCATTTTGTCATATACAAAATCAATAGATGGCACTGAAGCAATATAGGTTGGCGAACGCTGTAACATGGTCACATGACTAGCCCCACCCTTGGCCATCGCAGGTACTAGCGTAATTGCTGTTGCGCCACTACCGATGATCACTACTTTTTTGCCGCGATAATCTAAGTTTTCAGGCCATAACTGTGGATGAATAAACTGCCCTTTGAATGCTTGTTGATTTGGAAACTCAGGTTGGAAACCATGATCATAGTTATAATAGCCTGTGCAACCAAACACAAAGTTTGCAATCCAGTTCTCTTTTTTACCTTTCGCATTCTCAATCACCACCTGCCATTTCTTTAGTGCAGAATCATAATTGGCGCTTAAAACACGATGCTTAAAATGAATTTTTTCTTTGAGCTTTTGTTCATCTATCACTTCGGATAAATAGCCTTTAATCGACGAACCATCAGCCAGTACACTCGCCTGCTGCCATGGTTTAAAATTAAAACCAAAGGTCGACATATCAGAATCAGAACGAATTCCGGGGTACTTAAATAGATCCCAAGTACCACCAAAGCTATCGCGACGTTCAATAATCTCAAAAGAACGTTGTGGGCAATGCTTGGTTAAATGTGCGGCAAGACCAATACCAGAAATACCAGCACCTACAATCAGTAAATCGACGTGCTTATCCATGTTGTTTTTATCCTGTCTTATATTCTGTTCTTATTAAACCACAAACCTGACAATACACAATGTCAAGTTTAAGCATATTTCCCACAAAATGTGTCAATACGGGTCAAAATAAACAAATTGTTAAACAATAAGACATAAAAAAGACCGGTGAAACACCGGTCTTTTTTTAAGAACAACTGAATAGTTCTACGAAATTATTTAACTTCGCGATCTACTAGTTCAACGTAAGCCATCGGCGCAGCATCACCTGCACGGAAGCCCGCTTTAAGAACACGTAGATAACCGCCGTTACGTTCTTTATAACGAGGGCCAAGAACGGTAAATAATTTACCAACAGTTGCTGCTGAACGAGTACGAGCAAACGCTAAGCGACGGTTTGCAACAGTATCGTTTTTAGCTAAAGTGATTAAAGGCTCAGCTACACGACGTA